>JAIFLS010000176.1 GCA_020048935.1 bacterium
CAAAAGACCTGGAACAGCAAAACCGCGAATTGGACGCGCAGAAGAACGAATTGAATGCCCAGGCCATGGAACTGACCCAGCAGAACGCGGAGTTGGAGGCTCACAAAGGGCAGTTGGCCGAAGCCTCCCGCCAGAAGACCAGCTTCATTTCCAACATGAGCCATGAACTGCGCACCCCCCTCAATTCCGTGATCGCCCTTTCCGGCGTGCTGAACCGGCGGCTGGCCGGGCAGATTCCCGACGAGGAGTACAGCTACCTTGAAGTGATCGAGCGCAACGGAAAGCAACTGCTGGCGTTGATCAACGATATCCTGGACCTGTCGCGCATTGAAGCCGGGCGCGAAGAGCTTGAGATCGCCCAGTTCGAGCCCGGCCATCTGGTGGCGGAAGTGGTTGCGAGTATCAACCCTCTGGCCCGCCAGAAGAACATTGAACTGGCATACACTCCCGCTCCAGGGCTTGCCCCCATGCGCAGCGATGCGGGCAAGATCCGGCATATCCTGCAAAACCTGCTGGGTAACGCGGTCAAGTTCACGGATGCGGGGCGCGCGGAAATCTGCGCCCGACAAACGGGGGCTGAGATCCAGATTACCGTCCGCGATACCGGGATTGGGATTGCGCAAGACCAGCTCGCGCTGATCTTCGATGAGTTCAAGCAGGCCGACGGCAGCAATTCGCGCCGGTTCGGCGGGACCGGGCTGGGCCTGACGATCGCCAGGAAATACGCCCGCCTGCTGGGCGGAGAGATCACCGTCGAGAGCGTCCTGGGCCAGGGTTCGGTCTTTACGCTCCGCCTGCCGCTGCACCTGGACGAGGACTTCAAGGTCATGAGTGAGGCGAATGAAAGTCATGCCCGGCCAAGGGTGCCGCCCGTTTCATCCGGTGCCGCTTCAGACTCCGAGCAGAAAACCCTGCTGGTGGTCGAAGACAGCGAACCGGCCGTCATCCAGTTGCAGGATATCTTTGCCGCGCCGGCCTACCGCATTCTGGTGGCTCGCAACGGACACGAAGCACTGGAGCTCTTCCAGCATACCCTACCCGATGCGATCCTGCTCGACCTGATGATGCCCGGCATGGATGGGTTTGAACTGCTGAAAACCGTGCGCAATGTCGAGCGCACCGCCCATCTGCCGGTGCTGATCCTGACCGCCAAGGCCATCACCAAGGAGGAACTGAGATTCCTGAAGAGCAACCATGTGCACCAACTGATCCAGAAGGGCGATATCAACCGCGCGGAATTGCTGGATGCGGTGGCTGGCCTGTTCAGGCCGGCCACGGCAAAGGCGACCAAGCCGAAACCCAGTCGCCAGACCATTGAGGGGAAACCGCGGTTGCTGGTGGTGGAAGACAATCCGGATAATATGCTGACGGTGAAAGCCCTGATGGCCGGTGACTTCACGGTTATCGAAGCCACCGACGGCCTGGCCGCCGTCCAGCAGGCTAGAAAACACCAACCGCACCTGATCCTGATGGATATCGCCCTGCCCGTGATCGATGGCATCCAGGCGTTCAAGCAGATCCGCCAGGATACCGCTTGCCAGGGCATTCCGGTGATCGCCCTCACCGCCAGTGCCATGACCAGCGACCGTGAAGCCATCCTGGCGTATGGCTTTGACGGCTATATTCCCAAGCCGATCGACCATCAGGAGTTTATGCACACGATCCGGGAGGTGCTGTATGGAGAATAGGAAGCTCAAGATCCTCGCCATTGACGATAACCAAGACAATTTGATCAGCCTCAAGGCCTTGATCAGGGAAGCATTCCCGCAGGCGCTCATGCTGACGGCCACGGATGCCGGCAAAGGGATCGAACAGGCACAGGTGGAAAACCCGGACGCGATCCTGCTGGATGTGGTCATGCCGGGGATGGATGGCTTCGAGGCCTGCCAACAGCTCAAAGCCAACCCGCTGACCCGGCATATCCCGGTGGTGTTCCTGACGGCGATCAAGGGGGATAGGGAAGCCCGCATCCGCGCGCTCGAAGTGGGCGCCGAGGCCTTCCTCTCCAAGCCGATCGATGAAGTCGAGTTGACCGCGCAAATCCGGGCGATGCAGAAGATCAAGGCGGCGAGTGAACACGAACGGGCCGAAAAAGTGAACCTGACCGATTTAGTGGCGGTAAAGACCCGCGAGCTTGAGCTGGCCCATACGTCCGCCCTGAACCTGCTCGAAGACTTGAGGAAAGAGAACGAAGCCAGAAGGGAAAGCGAGGAGCGTTTCCAGTCGCTCTACAACAATATCACAATAGGACTTTATCGCACTTTTCCCGATGGGAAAATTATTTTGGCTAATCCCTGCTTGATTAAAATGCTTGGCTATTCATCATTTGAGGAACTTGCTGAAAGAGATCTTGAAAAAGATGGTTTCGAACCTTCTTATGAACGAAAGCATTTTCTTGAACAAATAAGTAAAGAAGGTGAAGTTATAGGTTTTGAATCCGCATGGGTTAGTAAACACAGAAAACCCATTTTTATCCGTGAAAACGCAATAGCCATACGCGATGCTAACGGAAATATTTTATACTACGATGGAACGGTTGAAGACATCACCGCGCGCAAGCTGGCGGAGGATGCCCAACGGGAGACCTCCCTGCGGCTTCAGGAATCCGTTCGCGCCGCCAATGTCGGCCTGTGGGACTGGGACCTGGCCACCCATTGCGTCCACTACTCGTCCGAATGGAAACGCCAAATTGGCTACGCTGATGCGGAGCTTGGCGATGCGTTCGAGGAGTGGGAGTGCCGTGTGCATCCCGAGGACCTGGCCCCGACGCTGGAGAGGGTCCGGGAAGCGATCGCCGGAGACAATCGGCGTTACCAGGCGGAGTTTCGTTTTCGCCACAAAGACGGTTCGTATCGATGGATTGTCGCGCAGTGCTCCGTGTTACGAGACGAAAACGGCAAGGCGGTCCGTGTGGTCGGTTCCCACATCGATCTCACAGAGTCCAAGCACATGGAAGAAGCCCTGCGCGAGAGCGAGGCGCATCTCCGCCTCCTCTTTGAAAACCTGCCATCCGGCGTCGTGGTCCACGCCGCCGACACCGTAGTGCTGTTCGCCAATCCCGAAGCATTGCGGCTCCTGGGCCTGACATTGGAGCAGATGCGTGGCAAGACCGCGACCGACCCCGCCTGGTGTTTCCTGCGCGAAGACGGCGGGTCGCTGGCTCTTGAGGACTATCCGGTCAACCGGGTGCGTTCCTCGGGGAAGACGTTAGCAGGCCAGATCATCGGCATTCGCCTGCCAGGCCAGGCCGAGCCCAACTGGGTGCAGTTCAGTGCCTATACTCAACTCGACGCGAGCGGCCAGATCAGCCAAGTGATCGTTGCCTTCACCGACATCACCGAGCGCAAGCGGGCCGAGGCCAAGATCGAGCAGGAAGGCATGCTCAGCAACACGATTATCGACAGTATTCCCGGCACCTTCTACCTGCTCGATGAGCACGGGCACTACGTGCGCTGGAACCCCTATCAACGCGAAGTAATCATTGGCAAGCCGCAGGATCAGATCGCGGGTATGAGTGCGGTCGAGACCATCCACCCGGAAGACAGGGACCTTATCCAGGCGAGAATCGCGAATGTATTGCGGGACGGCAAGGAGGAGACCGTGGTGGGCCGGGTGCTGCTGCATGGCGGGCCGGCCTTTATCTGGATGATGATAACGGGCCGGCGCATGATGATCGAGGGGCGGCCGTTCCTGGTGGGCACCGGTATCGACATCTCCGAACGGAAGCAGGCGGAAGCGGCAGTGCTGCGGAGCGAGGCATTGCAGGGGAAAATGATTTCCAATATCGGGGATGTGATTGTCATTATTGATGCAAACGGAATCAACCGTTACAAAAGCAAGAATATTGAGAAATTCTTTGGTTGGAAGCCGGAGGAGGTTGTCGGCCAGAGTGCCCTCGCCAATGTCCATACCGATGATTTGAACGCGGTACAAGCTTTCATTACAAACCTTCTGAAAACCCCTGATGCCACCGGTGATATTGAAGTCCGATACCGCTGTAAAGACGGACGTTACAAATGGATCAGCTTCACCGGCTGCAATCTAATGCATGATCCTGATATTAACGGTATTCTCGGAAATTATCATGACATCACCGAGCGCAAGCGTGCGGAGGCGGAACGCCAGCGGCTGAGTATGGCCATGGAGCAGGCTAATGATGCCGTGGTCGTCACGGATCACGAGGGCGCGATCCAGTACGTCAATCCGGCTTTTGAGAAAGTCACCGGCTACACGCGGCAGGAGTCACTCGGGATGAACCCGAGCTTCATCAAGAGCGGCAAGCAGGATGCGGCGTTCTATCGTCGGATGTGGGCAATGCTGGCCGCTGGCGAGACGTGGAGCGGTCACATGATCAACAAGCGTAAGGATGGAACGCTCTACGAGGAGGACGCGAGCATTTCGCCTATCCGTGACGCCTTGGGCAATATCGTCAACTTCGTCGCCGTCAAGCGCGATGTCACCCACGAGATCCAGCTCGAAGAACAGCTCCAGCAAGCCCAGAAGATGGAATCGGTGGGCCGCCTGGCGGGGGGCGTGGCGCACGATTTCAATAATCTGCTCATGGGCATCATGGGCTTCACCGATTTGTGCCGGGATATGATCGAGCCCGGCCATCCGATGCGGGAGTACCTTGACGAAATCACGAGTTCTGCCCAACGGTCGGCCGAGATCACCCGGCAGCTCCTGGCCTTCGCCCGCAAGCAGACCATCGCCCCGATTGCCCTGGACCTCAATGACGCCGTAGTTGGCATGCTCAAGCTGTTGCTGCGGCTGATTGGCGAGGATATCAAGCTGACCTGGAAGCCCGGTGCAGACCTGCGTCCGGTAAAACTCGACCCGTCGCAGCTGGACCAGATCCTTGCCAACCTGTGCGTCAACGCGCGGGATGCCATTGGCGGCGTCGGCGAAGTCGTCCTGGAAACCGGAAGCACATCCATCGATGCGGAATACTGTGCCATTCACCCGGAAGCCATCCCCGGCATGTATGCCATCCTGGCGGTCAGCGACAATGGTTGCGGCATGGACAAGGCGACACTGGCGCAGATATTCGAGCCGTTCTTCACTACCAAGGGTGTCGGCAAAGGCACCGGCCTGGGGTTGGCCACGGTGTACGGTATCGTCAAGCAGAACAATGGTTTCGTCAACGTCTATAGTGAACCCGGCAAGGGCACGACGTTCAGGATCCATCTGCCCATGATTTCGGACGAGAACGTGGCGACAACCGTCACCAGCAAGCCAGCAGCGCCTAGAGGACAGTGGGAGACCATCCTGCTGGTGGAGGACGACGCCTCGGTGCGCACGACCTGCGGACTTTTCCTGTTAGCCAGCAACTACAAAGTGCTTACCGCGGAAAGCCCGGAACAAGCCCTCGTGATTGCCGGACGGACCACAGGCGACATCCAGCTATTGCTGACCGACGTAGTCATGCCCGGAATGGACGGACGCCAGTTGGCGAAGCGTATCCGCGAGGACAGGCCAGACATCAAGGTGCTGTTCATGTCCGGTTACACGGCCGACGTGATTGCACGACGCGGCGTGCTGGACGAGGGCGTGCAGTTCATCTCGAAGCCATTCAGTCACGACGACCTCACTCGCAAACTGCGGCAGGTGCTGGATACTGAAGGATCGTGGTGATGCGTAAGAGTTTGACGGCAATGGCATATTCTGGGTTAATGGGAACGCCTATTGCATAACCCTATAACCGCAGGCCAACCATGCATCCTGACTTCATATCAATCGGTCCTTTGATGATTCATACCTATGGTGTGATGATGGCCCTGGGATTCCTGGCTGGACTGGGTAACTGGATTCTGCTGGGGCGGCGTGAAGGCCATTCCGCGCAGTTCTGCACCGACCTGATGTTCTGGGTCATCGTCTCCGGCATCGTCGGCGCGCGCACGGCCTACGTCCTGGAGAACTGGGCGGTCTATGCCGCCGATCCGCTCTCGGTCATCCGGGTGGATCAAGGCGGCCTGATCTTCTATGGCGGTTTTGTCGCCGCCGCAGCATCCGTGGTGGTTTTCGGGCGCCGCCACAAGGTGCCGCTGGCCAACCTTTTCGACTTTGTCGTGACGTCGGTTCCGCTGTCGCATGCCCTGGGACGGGTAGGGTGTTTTCTCAACGGATGCTGTTTCGGTAGTTGCACCACGGCCGCACCGCATGTCCAGTTCCCGCAGCACTCGATTCCCTGGTATAGCCAGCTCCGGTCGGGGGTTATCGATACCCATGCGGCATGGAGCAAGCCGGTGCATCCGGTGCAGCTTTATGAAGCGGCATTCAATATCCTGGTCTACGGCGCGGTCGTCTGGCTATTCCGGCGGAAAATGCGTCCAGGAATGGTCTCGGGCGTCTACCTGGTGCTTTACGCGATCGGGCGGTTCTCGCTGGAATTCATGCGCGGCGACCGCGGCGACCGCCTGGCGGTGCAACAGCTTTCCATCGGTCAGTTCGTCAGCCTCATCGTGCTGCTGGCAGGACTCGTGATACTGGCTGTGCTGCAATATATTCACCACAAAGAGCGCAAAGACTGATGCTCGGGTGGGGAGGGAACTACGGAATACACGGAACACACGGAAATGAGTAACTTCGCGTACGTATGTAACCAAGGATATATTTGGCCACAAAAGGCACATAAAACACAAAAAATGCAGCAATTATGTTTTGTTCTTTTTGTTCTTTTTGTGGCTATCAATTACGGTGCTTAGCATTATGATTGTTTCCGTGTATTCTGTGTATTCCGTAGTAAAAAACGGTTTTAAGTAGTGAAGTTATAGGCAACAGTATGCTTGAGGCGGGGGAAACACTTGTATTCGTATCGGATGCGCACGAAGCGGCTGATCGCCTTGACCAGTGGCTGGCCGAGCGGATACCGGAGTGGTCCCGTACCCGTATCCAGGCATTGATTCGCGAGGGGTGCGTGGAAGCGGAAGGGCGTTGCGACTGGCGCCCGCGCGACCGTGTGCTTGCAGGGGCGGAGTACCGCGTACGGCTGCCTGCTCCGACTCCGGTTGACGTGCTGCCTGAGGATATTTCACTCGATGTGTTGCATGAAGATAACGATCTGATCGTGATCAACAAGCCACCCGGACTGGTGGTGCATCCGGCGCCGGGCCATGCTGACGGCACCTTGGTCAATGCCCTGCTCTTCAAGTGCGACGATCTCCAGGGGGTAGGGGGAGAGCAGCGCCCCGGCATCATCCACCGGCTTGATCGCGACACCAGCGGGGTGATGGTTGTTGCCAAGAACCAGTCAGCCATGGATTCGCTGGCCGCGCAATTCCAAGACCGGCGGGTTAACAAGGTTTATGTGGCGGTGGTCGTCGGCATCCCGTGCCCTGCTGCCGGACGGATCGAGACGCTGATCGGCAGAAGCGCCACCGACCGCAAGAAAATGAGCGCCACTCCATCGCGGGGGAAGACGGCTATCACCAACTACCGGGTGGCCGAAGCCCTTGAAGGGTTTGCGCTTGTGCGTCTTATAATCGAAACCGGCCGTACGCACCAGATCCGCGTGCAGATGGCCCATATCGGCTATCCGGTGGCCGGAGACAGCGTCTACGGCGGCAGCCGGAAACGACTCTGGCAGGAGGCGGGTGGCTGTGAGCGGCAGATGCTGCATGCAGAGACGCTTTCGTTCCTTCACCCTTCAAGTGGAGAACGTGTCGAATACACCGCGCCGATGCCAGCGGACATGCGCGATTTCATTGCCCGTCTGCGGGGTGGCCGTTCAATTTCTTGACGCGGGTTTCGCAGGCATGATAGAAACAGTATCGAAATTTCTGCACGGGGGATACCATGGATGAAGTAACGCTTGAGAATCTGTCAAAAACGTCGCGGGATTCTTTCAATCGCGGGTTTACCGCCCTTGAACGCGGCAACATCGACTACGCGATCGAGATGCTCACGGCTTGTGTAGAGGAATCCCCTCGCTTCGTGCGGGCTTGGAAATTCCTGCGGGCGGCCGAGGTGAAGCGCGCCCGTAAAAAGGCCGTCAGCAATTTGACCCGCAGTATCGATACCGGTGTCAAGATGCCCACTTATCTCAGTGCCATGACCCTGCTCAAGTCGGGCAAGCACCAGGCCGCCATGATGCTGGCGGAGAAGCTGCTGCGCGATTACCCCGAGAATCCGAAGTACGCCAAGCTGTTTGCGGAGGCGGCTGCGGCCTTTGAACTGCCCGAAGTGGCCATACTCACACTGGAAACCGTACGCGACAGCAATCCCGATGATATTTCCGTATTGAGCTGGCTCGGTGTGCTTTACCAGAAGTCAGGCCGTATGCGCTCTGCGCGCGAATGCTTCGAACGGTTGTGCGAGATCAGCCCGAACGATCCGTCCGCGCTCAAGCAGCTCAAGGACGTGTTGGCTCTGGACAGCATGTCCAACGATGGATGGGAGAAGAATGCCGACAAGGGCGGCACGTTCCGCGACATGCTCAAGGACAGCGAGGAAGCGGCCTTGCTCGAGCAGGGGGCCAAATCGGCCAAGAGCGACACCGGACTGGAGACCCTGATCGCGGACATGAAGCAGAAGGTGGAAGCCGAGCCGAACAACATCAACTACCGGCGCGGCCTGGCCAATATGTACCTTCAGAAGCGTGCGTTCGAGGAGGCCATCACGATCCTGGAGGAGGCCGTCGCCCTGAACCCGGGTGATCCCGAGCTTGAACGAACCCTGGGCAACGCCCGCGCACGGTTCTTCGAGAGCCGGATCGAGGAGCGGCGCCAGAAGGGCGACGAGGCGGGTGCCGTTGAACTGGAGAATGAGCTTCTGCAGTTCAGGTTCGACGATCTGCAAAGCAAGGTCGAGCGCTACCCGAACGATCTGCAATTACGGTATGACTGGGGTGTCATGCTTTATGAGAACGACTATATCAACGAGGCGATACAGCAGTTCCAGCTGGCGCAGCGCAGCGCCAAGAACCGTGTGCTGTCCCTCTATTACATGGGCATCTGCTTCCGGGCAAAGAAACAGTACGACATTGCCTGCCGCCAGCTTGAGACGGCACTGACAAGCCTGCCCATCATGGACGCGAACAAAAAGAAGGTGCTTTACGAACTCGGAGAGATTTCAGGGCTGATGGGAGATGCCAAGAAGGCGGCGGACTACTTCATGCAGATCTACCAGTCTGACATTGCCTACCTCGATGTGGCGACACGGATCGAGGAATTCTACCAACAGGAACCGACAGCGGAGTGAACGCGATGCAGGCTGCACAATTGACGGGAATCAGGACCTTGGCGATCAATTCGATTCCCGCACCGGTAATCCGGTCAGCCGGGGATGTGCTCGTGAGTATCCGGGCGGTAGGCATCTGCGGGTCGGATGTGCATAATTACGTCGAGGGCGGTATCGGCGCGCGCAAGCTGGTGTATCCATTCATTCCGGGCCACGAGGCGGCCGGCGAGGTCACCGCGGTCGCTGATGGCGTAACCATGGTCAGGCCGGGGGACCGTGTCATGGTCGAGCCGGCGATGCATTGCGGCTTGTGCGACCAATGCCAGGCTGGACGTTACAACACCTGCCGCCACATCCAGTTTCTCAGCTCCGCCGGTGAGTTACAGGGATGCATGTGCGAGCAGATCGTCGTCCCGGAACAAAATTGTTTCCGGATCCCCGATGGCATGTCGTATGAGGAGGCGGCCGTGGCTGAACCGCTTTCAATCGCGATCTATTCCGTGCGCCAATCGATTGCGCTCTCGCCCGCGACGCCGGTGGCGATCCTGGGCGCAGGCCCGATCGGCTTGTGTACGCTATCAGCGGCTCGCGAGGCCGGTGCCGAACGCGTCTACGTGACCGATCGGATTCCCGAACGCTTGCGAATGGCGGAGATGATGGGGGCATGCTTTACCGGCAGTCCTGACGATCCTCGTCTTGAGGCGCGAATGCAGGAGGCGGAACCACTGGGCTTCCCGGTCGTGTTTGAGTGCTGCGGCCAGCAGGAGGCACTGGACCAGGGCACGCGGCTGCTGCGTCCCGGCGGCAAACTGGTTGTCACCGGCATTCCCGAGGGAAGCCGCATCTCGCTCTCCATTGACCTTCTGCGTCGCAACGAGTTGACCGTCTATAACGTGCGCCGCCAGAACCAGTGCGTGGGTCCCGCGCTGGATATGATCGCCACCGGCAAGGTGGACATCTCGCCCCTGATCACCCATCGAGTCCCGCTGGCGAATGCCAAGAACGCGTTCGATACCGTTGCCGCCTATGCCGACGGGGTCATCAAGGCCATGGTCATCAACGCCTGATGAAAAAATCATGTTGAAAAGCGTTTGGCGTTTGGCGGTGCTTGTGGCATACTGCCTCGCATGAATGATGGAAATAGTCAGATGTCCCACACCTGCGCAAGGCAAAACCTAGTCGATTACGGCCACCGCGTTGCGGTGGATGGCCTTTGCGCTGGCACGGGAGGAAACATCAGCGCCAGGGAAGGGGATGTGGTCTGGATGAAACCGGCCGGGTTCGCCATGGACGAGCTGACCGTTGAAAACCTCTGCGGGCTGCGGATGGATGGATCCCGCATCGCCGGCAACCATGCACCGACTTCTGAATACCGTCTCCATCTGGCGGTCTACCTCGTGCGTCCAGACGTGCAAGCGGTCTTCCATACGCACCCGCCATGGCTAACCGGTGTCATCAGCGCCGGCATGCCATTCCGCCTGCTGACAACTGAATCGGTTGGTTATCTCGGACGGGTCATACACCTCCCTTATGTTCGTCCCCAATCCGAGGAACTAGCCAGGCAAGTGGGCGATGCCGCCCGTGATCATGACACGCTGCTGCTTCCCAACCACGGGATCGTGACGATGGGGGGCAGTGCGCGCGAGGCGTTCCATCGATCAGCGGTTGCCGAGGATACCGCCAAAAGCATCATTGCCGCCGGAATCATCGGAAAACCGCAATATCTTAGTGATCTGCAAATCACGGAAATTTTAGGCAAGCCGACCACCCGTGGAGCCGGGCGAAAATGAATGGGTAACTGGAGAAAAATCGAATCGAACGCCCAACACCCAACGCCCAACGCCCAAGTTGGGGAGCATTTCCTTGGATTGTTGGGCGTTGGATGTTGGGCGTTGGGCGTTGAAATGAATTGAAGTTATAGGTAAGTTATAGACAAGCCCGCCGCCCACTGGGGTGGGCAAAAACGAGGTAGGTAACTTCATAAGGAGATCGGTGGACGATTACGGGCGACGATTACGGATTACGAAGGCTTCGCCATATGCATTCCCATGCGCAGCGGCTCGCGAGGACGCTCGCCCTCCAGATGTCGAGCGTCCTCGCGAGCCTGCGGAGCATGAGCATCGTTAACCGTTCTCGTCGCCGTTCTCGTTAACCGAAAAGTGCGACAAAAATGACCAAGTTATAGGCATGCGAAAGAGGAAATATGTATACACCGGTTTCAAACAAGATAGATTTTCCTGCGATGGAATCCGACATGCTTGCCTACTGGGAGCAAGAGCAGGTTTTCAAGAAGAGTCTGGATCAGCGCCAGGGTTCCCCCGAGTACGTGTTCTATGATGGCCCGCCGTTTGCCACGGGACTGCCGCATTACGGCCATTTGCTGGCTGGCACGATCAAGGATATCGTGCCTCGCTATCATACGATGCGCGGCCATTATGTCGCCCGGCGGTTCGGCTGGGACTGCCATGGCCTGCCGATCGAGGCCCTGGCGCAGGAGGCTCTTGGACTGGCGGGGGCTCCCGCCATCGTCGAGGCCGGCGTGGCCGTGTTCAATGAGCAATGCCGTTCGATGGTTTCCACTTATGTGCAGGAATGGCGAAAGACCGTTACCCGGATGGGGCGCTGGGTTGACTTCGATAATGACTACAAGACCATGGACAAGACCTTCATGGAATCCATCTGGTGGGTGTTCTCGGAACTCTGGAAGCAGGGTCGGATCTACCGTGCGCACCGGATCATGCCTTACAGTTGGAAACTCAATACCCCGCTTTCCAACTTCGAGGCCGGACGCAACTACCAGGATGTTCAGGATCCGTCGATCACCGTGCGCGTAAAGCTCGTGGATTTCGATATACCCGGTGCCTTCGCGCTTGTCTGGACGACCACCCCGTGGACGCTGCCTGCCAATCTTGCCATCTGCGTCGGCCCGGAAATCGATTATGTGGCCGTGCGGGACAAGGACAGCGGCGAGGTGTATGTGCTGGCGCAGGCCCGCCTGAATACCTATTACCCGAAAGCGGACCAGTACGAGATCCTGAAGACCATGAAGGGCACGGATATCAAGGGATGCTCCTACGAGCCGCTTTTCGACTATTTCGCGACCACCCCCGGCGCGTTCACAGTCCTTGCCGATCCGTTCGTGAGCACGGCGGACGGCTCCGGCATCGTGCACATGGCTCCCGCCTACGGGGAGGACGATTACCGCGTCTGCACGGAGGCAGACATCCCGCTGGTCGAGCCGCTGGATGTCGATTGCAAGTTCACCTCCCAGGTGCCCGACTATGCAGGCGTGTTCTGCAAGGATGCCGACAAGGCCATCATCAAGCGGCTCAAGGACGAGGGACGCCTGGTCCACCAGTCCACCATCCAGCACAGCTACCCGTTCTGCGAACGTACCGACACACCGCTGATCTACAGGGCGATCGACGCCTGGTATGTGCGGGTTGAGGATTTACATGACGAGCTGCTGGCCAATAATGCACAAGTGCACTGGATGCCGGGACATGTCGGCGAGAAACGCTTCGCGAACTGGCTGGCGGACGCGAAGGACTGGAACATCAGCCGCAACCGCTTCTGGGGATCCTGTATACCGGTATGGATCAACGAGAACGACCCGCAGGACACGCTTTGCATCTCGTCGGTTGCCGAGCTTGAGCGCCTGTCGGGGCAGGAGGTGCCCGACCTGCACAAGCATGTGCTTGACAGCATCACCATCACAAAGGACGGACGAACCTATCGAAGGACGCCCGAGGTTCTCGACTGCTGGTTCGAATCAGGGGCCATGCCGTACGCCCAGCAGCACTACCCCTTTGAGAACAAGGCCCATTTCGAGGCCAACTTCCCGGCGCATTTCATTGCCGAGGGTCTCGACCAGACGCGCGGCTGGTTCTATACCCTCATGGTGCTGTCCACGGCCCTTTTCAAGAAGCCGGCCTTCCGGAATGTTGTCGTGAACGGACTGGTGCTTGCCGAGAACGGGCTCAAGATGAGCAAACGGCTCAAGAATTATCCCGATCCGATGCATATCATCAACGCCTATGGCGCCGATGCGCTACGTCTCTACATGATCAACTCCCCGGTCGTGAAGGCCGAGAGCCTGCGTTTCTCGGAAGAGGGGGTCAAGCACGCCATGCGGCATTTGCTGATCCCGTTGTGGAACTCCTACAGCTTCTTTGTAACGTATGCCCGTATCGACCGGTGGACAGCTTCGGGAATTCGTGCCGACGCGCCGAAAGACAACCGCCTGGATCAATGGATCCGAAGTTCGCTCGAGACGCTGATCGCGGATGTCACCGACGCCATGGATGCTTACGACCTGCAGCGCGCGGTGCGCCCGTTTGTCCGTTTCATCGAGGACCTGACCAACTGGTACATCCGGCGCAGCCGACGCCGTTTCTGGAAATCGCAGGACGATGCCGACAAGGCGGATGCATACGAGACGCTATACACCGTACTGATCCAGCTTGCCAAGGTGGCCGCCCCGTTCATCCCGTTCATGAGCGAGGCCATCTATCGCAACCTTCGTACCGATGACATGCCGGAGTCTGTCCACCTTTGCGATTTCCCGACGGCTGACGCCTCCAATCGAAATCCCGATCTGGAATCGGAAATGCAGACCGTGATGACCATTGTACAGATGGGGCGGCAGCTCAGGGCGGATCACAACCTGAAAGTGCGCCAGCCGCTGGCCGTGCTGCATATTGTCTCGCGGAATCAGGACCTGATCGCGAAGCTCAGGCATTCCATCGACGTCATCGAGGATGAGTTGAATGTCAAATCGCTGGTATTCGGTCATAACGATACCGACTTGGCTGACCTGGGTGCCAAGGCCGATTTCCGGCGATTGGGTCCGAAGTGCGGCAAGCACATGAAGGCCGTTGCGGATCGCATCGCCAGTCTGGATCATGCCGGTATCGTTGAATTGGTGAACGGCGGTCATCTCGATCTGGAGAATGGGGCAGGGGAGACGGTGGTCATTCGAGCGGAGGATCTCGTGATCGAGCGCACGCCAAAGGCCGGACTGGTGGTGGCGACGGAAGGCGACCTGGTTGTCGCGCTGGAAACCAAGCTCGACGAGGCCCTGATCAATGAAGGTCATGCGCGCGAGTTTACCAGCAAGATACAGAACATGCGCAAGACCACCGAGCTGGAAGTCACCCAGCGGATCGCCATCCGCGTTCGCATCCCAAACGAGCTCAGGCTGGCATTGGATGCGCACCGCGAGGAAATCTGCCGGGAAGTGCTGGCGGTTGAGTTTACCATCGACGACACCATGCTGGATTCCGAAGGCGAAACCGTGGATATCAACGGCAACGATTGTCGAATTTCAATACAGGCGGCGGTGGTAGATTAGCCACAAAAGGCACATAAATCACAAAAGAAATGCAGCATGTCTTGTGTCTTTTGTGCATTTTGTAGCTATCACTTGCGGCTTGTAGCTGAGTAAGCACTTGTAGCTGGGGTCGGTGACCCCGGCGGTGCATGGATTAGCAAACGGGAGAGAGGCTTCGCCACGCACCTTCTCAAGCGCGCCGGGGTCACCGACCCCGGCTACAAGCCTCTCTCGGTGGCATTATGTTCGGCGGGCGGGCGGGGCGCCACGACCTACTGGCTTGTGGTCGGAAATCGGACTTGAGCATAGGGCAAAACGGAATTGAAGTTATAAGCTGCAAGGGGAGGGGAATTGAATAATAACAAGGTTCATCAGATCAACCATCCGCTGCTGGCCCACTCGCTGACGATCCTGCGCGCGCAGGAGACCGCGACGGCCGAATTCCGTCGCCATGCCGGGATTGCCTCGACAGTGATGCTGATCGAGGCGACCCGTCATCTTGGCGTGGACGCGAAGTCGATCCAGACGCCATTGGCAGCGACAACCGGCAGTCAACTCGCTGGCAGGCTTGTGGTTGTTCCTGTGCTTCGCGCCGGGCTGGCAATGCTGGCGGCCGCACAGGAACTGCTGGCTGACGCACCCGTTGGCTTTCTGGGGCTGGAGCGTGACGAGACAACCGCTATTGCGCGAGAGTATTATCAGAAGTTCCCGGGAGGAACGCTTTCAGGCAGCACCGTGCTGATCCTCGATCCGATGCTGGCAACGGGGGGATCCCTGGCGGACACGATCACCGCTGTCCAGACGCGCGGAGGACGCGATGTCGTGCTTGTCTGTATCGTTGCCGCCCCGGAAGGAATCATGCGTATCACAACCGAATTTCCTGATGTGTCGTTATTCACAGCCAGCGTGGATAGTCATCTGGATGAGCGGAAATATATTGTTCCAGGGCTTGGAGACTTCGGTGACCGGTATTTCGGCACCTAGGTTGTCATAGTATCGAAAATCCGTTTTCTCAAGCGTCAATATCAACATATGGCGTAATGCATTGTCCATGATTTTACATAAGATATATTATGCGACGTAATATAGATATAGGAGAGAATGCTGAAAACATCTGAAAAACAAGATTGCATTCCTCTCGCTGGCGTCTACAATGACACAAACGCATTGTTGATGCCGTACTGATGCTGACAGACACCTCCACGCAAAGGAGATGAGTGCGATGAATGTACTAGTTCTGGATGACGATGAGGACCTGAGCAGCGCGCTCCGCGACATCCTGTTGATGCGCAATCTGAATGTGGATTGTGCTACTTCAGCTCCCGACGCCATTGAGAAAATGGATGGCAAGCACTACGACGTTGTGCTCGTTGACTATGTCATGCCTCAACATGATGGCGTCTGGTTCATGAACAATGCCAAATTCCCGCGCACAACCAAGGTACTTCTGATGACGGGCCACATTGAACGCAAGGTCATCAACAAGATGTTTGACCTTGGCGTATGTGGCTACATCATCAAGCCGTTTGACGAGGAGGAATTGCTGCGCAACCTGGCTTTTTTCCTGCCTGGCAAGTTCAATGACCGATCGGGCAATACGCCTGACATGCCTTGACGCGTACAAACCGTCTCTCGGGCCATATCAGACACGAAAGCATCCCACCGTACACGCAACCGGTGTCCAACCCGATGATATGCTCACGGTTCAGCCCGCCGAGCGCGGCCCAATGACCGAAGACAACCAGCGATTGACCGGTATAGAAATCAAACCAGGGCGGATGAGTACTGTTGAATAAGTCCTTGCCAGCACCATCCCAGGTGCGGATGCTCACAAGAGTCCAGGGATCCGTGGCGCGCGGATGAACCCCCGGCACCAGCCCGGCATGAACCAGCATGAGCCCCGGCTCCTCAATCCAAAACGGCCACTGCCGCACGGACGAAGCAAAGGCGTCCAACTCCCCGTCGAAGTCTCGATGCAGATCGTCGATATATTTCTGATGGCGGTTCGCTTCCCCATCCAGGATTTTCAACATGCTCAGCTCGTGATTACCAACTATGGAAATCCCTTTAACCGACTGGAACAGATCCCATACGCCCTTGGAACTCGGGCCCTTGTTGATCAGGTCTCCCAGGAAGATCAGTCGGTCGCACTGGGGATTCGCGTCAACTTCGCGAAGCAGCATCGCCAATTCGCGGTAGCAGCCATGCACATCACCGATGATGATTGTCCGCTGCGCGGTCATGAGTCGGCGAGCGCCCGCTTGAAGACTGATCGTATCGCATCCAGCCGGTAGGGTTTCTTAAGGAAATGCGGTTCCCTGATACCCGAGACCAAAGCCACATCCTCGATCTTGTTGTAACCGCTTGAGAGCACGATTGGAATGGTGCTGTTGAAGTCGCGAATCGCGTTAAACGCTTCCACCCCGCCCATTTCCGGCATCGTCAGATCCAGCAGGATCGCCTTCAGCCGATTCCCCTCACGCCGGGCCGCCGCAACCGCCTCTCGCCCATTATCAACGCTGATCACGTCGAACCCGATGGATTCGAGCATCAGCGTGGCGACTTCACGCACGGTTTCCTCGTCGTCAGCGAGCAGGACTGTCCCCTCCCCCCTCCAGTTCCCGCCGGTCGCATCCAAGTGTAAATAGGGTGTCAGTGCCTTGTCGGTGACCGGCAAATAAACGGTAAAGACAGCACCATGTCCGGGCGACGATTGGATCGCGATGGTACCATGGTGGCTGCGCACGATTCCCAGCGCCGCCGCCAGGCCGAGTCCGTGACCGGCAAATTTCGTTGTGAAGAAGGGATCGAATATCTTGGTGATCGTGTTTTCATCCATGCCGATCCCCGTATCGGCAATACGCACATAGGCGTATTCCCCGCTCTCCAGTGCCAAGCCTCCCGTGACGGTATTCTCGAACGCCTCGGAGGTCAGAGTCGCCTTCCCGGTCTTGATCGTGATTGTGCCCGGCCTGTTCTCCAGCGCATCCGATGCATTGACAATCATGTTCATCAATACCTGCCGGATCTGGGTCGGATCGCATTCCACAGGAGGCAGTGCCCGGTCGAGATCGACATGCAGTACGGCCTTCTTTGTGATCGACACTTTCAGGAGACCGCCAAGATCCTCAACCACATCCGAAAGGTTGACCACTTCGAGCAGGAACTTGCCTTCGCCCGAATAGGCCAGAAGCTGATTGGCAAGCTCCGCCGCCCGCTGCGCCGAGGAAACCACTTCCTCGATGTGCCTTTGCACAGCCGTCTTGTCGCCGCTCCGGTTCAGTGCAAGATCCGCGTGGCCCAGCATGCCCATCAGCAGGTTGTTGAAATCATGCGCGATCCCGCCCGCCAGAACACCGAGGCTTTCAAGCTTCTGCGATTGCTGCATCTGCAGCTCGATCTTGCGGCGTTCGCGCTCGGCAGACTCCTGCTCGGTGATATCGAGAGAGAGCCCGCCGATCATGCACGCGCTTTGATCGGAAGCGGGAATCGGGAACTTGATGGTCAACAGCGAGCGCTCACCGTGCTTGTCGTTCATCCGTGTGATGTAGCGGACCGCCTTCTGATCGGCCAACACCTGTGCGTCCGTCTGGGCGAACTGCTTTGCCAGTTCCGGATCATGCAGTTCGGCATCCGTCTTGCCCAGGCAGTCCGCTATATTCCAGCCCAGTGCCCGCTCGTAATTGCTGTTGAGATATACACGCCGTCCGCTGGAGTCCTTGATGAAGGCAAAACCGGGAAGATATCGCATGAATAGATCAAACCGTTCCTCGCTATGCCGCAGCGCATCCTCGATGTTGCATCGCTCCGTAATGTCCCGCATCAGGATCACGGCACCCTGATGATAGCGGATTGTCCCGGTAATCACCTCAAGCGGGAAGGTACCTCCGTCGATCCGTTTACCGGTCGCGTATCCAACATGAAAACCAAACCGTTCGAGGCGGTTTGCAATTTCACCTTTTTCCCCGCGTAAACGCCGATCAAAGTACAACACATCAGTCTTCTTTCCGATCAGGTCCTTTTCCCCGAGGCCGAACATGGTCTCTACCTGCCCGCTGCACATCGTGATAACCCGTTCGCGATTGATCACCACCAGGGAATCAGGGCTGATGCTCATCAGCACGTGCTCAAGCTCGCATTGCGCAAGCAGCGCCTCGCGCCAGCGGCGATAGGCAATCCACAACAACCCCAGCAACCAGAAGAACAAGCCATTCATCAGGAACAGGGCAACCGGGAATTGCGTGTAGACGACAAAGAAAGCGTGAAGAGCGGGCAACATCTCGGATGTCATCCGGTAGGCCGACAGCACCATGATAATGCCGATCGCGATCCACAATTGTACGGTTTCTCGTTTAGCATCCGTGAGTTTTGCTACCATACGACCCTTCCATGCCTCGAATACCCTGTTCCATCTGCTACCGGCATCATATCCTTAAGCCACGAAGCGGTCAACGTGAATATCACTACGTGAATAACACGGGCGCATCTGCGAATCGTTGCAACTCTTAGAGGAGAATAGCTAATGTGGAATATTTCATAATCCTAATCCTAATCGTAATCCTAATCGA
>JAIFLS010000198.1 GCA_020048935.1 bacterium
CAGTATCTCCCCCACATTCAACAGATGCCGCACATACGCCCGCGGGAAATGCGTGCAGGTATAGCAGCCACACCCCTCCTCCACCGGCCTGCCATCCAGCCGATAGGCTCCCGCCTTCACCGGATACACCCCCCGGCGCGTGAACGCCGAACCATTGCGCGCATAGCGCGTCGGCATCACGCAGTCAAACATATCCACCCCGAGCGCCACCGCTTCCAGGATCTGGGACATCCGCCCCACCCCCATCAGGTAGCGGGGCCGGTCCGGCGGCAATTCCGCCACGCCCTGCTCCATCCCCCGCAGCAGCACATCCTCGGGCTCCCCCACGCTCACGCCCCCCACGGCGTAGCCGTCAAAACCGATCCCGACCAGTTCACGGGCACAGCGCCTGCGCAAATCGTCGAACGCGCCGCCCTGCACGATTCCAAACACAAGCTGCCCCGCCGCCCGCGGCTGTTCGGAACATTTGGCCGCCCATGCTATGCTTTTCTCCATCGACTGACAAGCGTAATCCCTTGTGCATCCGTGGGGCGGACATTCGTCGAATACCATGGCGATGTCCGAGCCGAGGATCCGCTGGATCCGCATGGCCTCCACTGGTCCCAGGAATATGCGGCTGCCATCGATATGCGAGCTGAATTCGACACCATCATCGCGGATCTTGCGCAGGCCCGCCAGGCTGAACACCTGGAAACCGCCGCTGTCGGTCAGGATCGGGCGAGACCAGCCCATGAAGGCGTGCAGGCCGCCGCAAGCCTCGATCACATCCATGCCGGGCCGCAGGTTCAAGTGGTACGTGTTGCCCAGCAGGATCGAGACATCCAGCGACTCCAGTTCCGCCGGGCTCATCGCCTTGACGGTGGCCTGCGTGCCGACCGGCATGAAAACAGGGGTTTCCACCGTCCCGTGCGCGGTATGCAGCCCCCCGGTCCGGGCACGACTGCCCGCATCTACCTCCCCGATTTCAAACGTTCCAGCCGAGTCCAAAAATCACCCCGTTTTGCGATTCCCCCGTTTCAAAGTCATGGAGCATAGCCATTCCGGGGACAAAAGACAACCCTGTGCGCAAACATAGTTTGGCGTTACGGTCGGCGGGTGACTCATAATGGCATTCTGTATATCGCCCGTTTCCCGTCCATATCCGACGTAAAGTAAACATGGTTCCCGGAATGGTCGATGATGGGATGGGGATGGGCGTCCTGGGAATTCCAGCTTGAGGCGTTCCGGCAGAGCGGGGTCCAGGTTATGTCATTCCTGTCCCAGTGCACATCCAGGCGGCAGATCCACTGGCCACCCCATTGGTCCTTGTCGCCTTCCGTCTTGTAGTACCCATCCGAAACCAGCACGTTCGGCGCACCCACGGTAAAATGCCCATAGTGTCTGCAACCGGTGGTGATGGCGATTTCCTGAAGCCCCGTGCCGTCGGCCTTCACGCGGCCCAGATACGGCAACCCCTTGACGAATTCCCCATGGTAGATGATGGCCGAGCCGTCCCGCTCCCACATCTCGTGGCAGGTGAAATCCTCGCGCGATCGTCCCGGTCCCTCTGTGCGCAGCCGCAGATGCTGATGACCATCGTACAGCCACATGCGGCGGATCCCGCAATCCGACGGCCACTCGTGATTGTAGAGGATCAGATCCGCATCGACCGGGCTGAACTGGACATGCGTTATCCAGCATTTGGCCACTTCCTCGCAGAGGATTTGCGCCCCGGTATCGGTGTCATAGACCCGCAGGTATGACGACAGTCCTTCCTGCTGGACTCGCCCGTCAATGTTGTATTTTGGTCTGCCGGCCAGGATCTCCCTGCCATCGAGGGCACGCTCGTCTGTCGTCGGGACGCATAACCGTTTTCCGTCGGCTGACACATGCGTGAATGCCGTCATCTGCCCGTCGGGGTATTGTGCAAGTGTGCGCTCCCTGCCATCGGCATCCACCCGGCGGATCTCCCTGCCCTGGATATAGAACAAGGTTCCGCTGGGTACATGGAAGCTCGTGCTGGCCTTGCCTAAACCGCCGTACGGGATCCCGTTGAAGTAGACGTACGACTTCAGGAACCCCTCGTTGTTCGAGGTCAACTGCCTTTCGCGCCCGGTGCGCAAATCCCTGTCAAAGACATTGGGATGTCCCGTGCGGTCGCTGATAAAGACGATCCGGGAGTCATCGCTTCCAAGACTGGTGGAGGTGAAATACAGCAGTTGCTCATTCGCGTCCGTATTTCGTGTCACGCGTTCTGGTTGTCTCATGTAAATCCTCTTGTTGAATCACTCCCTCAGTCTTGCTTTGCGGTATCGCCGCTGCTGCTCGGAACCCACCCCGCCCTACGGGCACCCCTCCGTGGAGGGGATCTCTGCTGTGGCGAAATGGTCCCCTCCCATGGAGGGGTGCCCGAAGGGCGGGGTGGGTCACCGAGCAAAAGGTTCAGTCTCTACTTAATCTCATCCTTGCTCCCACAGATTCTCCGGAAGGCTACATCGATGAAGGCGAGCATGTTGTCGAGGGTACGTCTTCTCAATCGCCTGTCCGGAACGGATATGCCGGGAGATTGCTCTCATTCACCAGGTTCACATCCGGTTTGCCGGACCAGGCGTAACGGCAGGCTTTGGGCGACTCCACGCCATCCGCCTGCAGGATCACCATTGTTCCCTCGATCACCGCCTTTGCCGGATGCCAAGCGCCTTGCGCGTCTGCCAGCCAGAAGCCCTTCGGGTCGCCGCCATCCAGCGTCTTCAGCCCATCGGCATGCTTAAAGGTGATGGTCATCTGATTGCCCTTGACCGCTACCCCTCCATACACAGGACCTTTTCCATTCACTTTCTCCTGGTAAACCGATTCGCGAGCAAGAAGCGATAAGCGACGGGCAATCGGTTCCTTATCGGAGGGGTGAATGTTCTTAGCATCACCCAGATCAACCGTATTGACCACGGCTGCATGCGGCAGATCCAGCCCCTTCATCTGCGCCTCGCGGAACCAGGCCCAGCTTTTCGCATCCGGCCGCCCGTCGTCTTCACCAAACCCCGGCAACATGACCCCGAGCGCAAAGAAATCATCACGCCCCCATTCCGTGCGCAGTCGCCTGATCCATACCGGCAGGCT
Organism: bacterium; assembly: GCA_020048935.1. Classification (GTDB taxonomy): domain Bacteria; phylum Verrucomicrobiota; class Kiritimatiellia; order UBA8416; family UBA8416; genus UBA8416. Next base: position 3,097 of record JAIFLS010000198.1, read on the forward strand.
CTGCGCGTACTGCTCGGGCTGGTCGGCATTGGCCTCGCCCTGATACCAGACCAGTCCCCGACTCGCATACGGAATGACCGGATGCAGCATCGCGTTGTAGAGGAGATTCGGTTGCTTGCGAATAAACACGTTGCCGGGCCGGACCCCCCGGTCGATGGCCGCCTGCACCCGGCTCTGCGTGTTCGTGCTGGCATCGAACGCATCCATGGTGGCCTTGAAGTGCGGCAACTCCCCGGTCAGTTCCCGCGGCATCCATCCTTCGATGCTGGAACTTCCCCAGCAGGTGACGATGACGGCAACCGGCAGCTCCAGCGCCTTCTGAAGGTAATAGCTGAACCCGAATGCGATTGCGCTGCCCGACACATCCGTTGACCACACCCCCTTGCTGTTCTCCTCGGGCGAGAATGAAACATTGACCGGCACATGATAGCTGCGGACCGGGCGCTGCCGCGCATCCGGTACCAGCGCCGCCAGTTCGGCATCGCCACCCCAGTTGAACATCGGGTGCGACTCCGTGCCCCAGCCATACTGCATGTTCGATTGTCCCGAGCAAATCCAGACTTCGCCCACCAGGACATCGACGAACGAGATGGCGCTGGTTTTCCCCTGGATGGTCAGGGTTCGCCCCTCGGGTGACGCATCAAGTGCAGGCAGGTCTGCCCGCCACCTGCCGTCCGCCCCGGCTGTCGCCGACACGGCTTGTCCGGCAAACGTGACCGTGACCGTTTCGCCCGGCTCCGCTTTACCCCAGACGGGCACCGTCATCCCGCGCTGGAGCACCATGTGATCCCCGAACATCGATGACGGGCTGACCTCTGCCCTTACGCGGACACCCAGCCCAATCAACACAACCGCAACTGCCAACAAACGTAATCTCATCATACTCTTCCCCCTACAATCATAACCTGCTAATTGAGCCGCCATCCGGGACAACCGTGGAAAACGTGTTGCGGTTAGCGACAATAACCTTGACCCACAAGCCAGGCTCGGCACAAGTTGAACTGCTCGTGGATTTCCGCGGAATCCGGCAAGCGCGCTTGCTCGATGATACGGGCAACATCATCAGGACTGAAACCGGAGTTGGAAACGACAAAGGCAAGATCATCCAAGTCCGTCGGGTCGTAGCGCATCATCTTGCTGAGCATCAAGTCGGCATCGCCAAGTCGATAGAGAGCCAAACGCCGGAAAGGTCGGACAATCGCAGCTCGCTCGCTACGCCATACTGGACGCAGGACGACCTGATCCTCGTCAAACAAATGCGTCATGTATAACCCGTCTTCCTCAAATTCATCGTTGATCTGCTCGAGAGCCTCCCAGAAATTTCCACCCGCATCAAGTTCCTCGGCCTGGCCTATCCACAACACGGCATCCACATCCAGGCTAAGTGCATACTCCGGCTTAGGGGCGGGGTAACCAAGTAAAAGTGCAGCGCGACCATAGAGCGTCAGATCAACGTCGGCTTCAAGTAATGCATCCAGCCGCGTCAACAATCTCTCGGCATTGCTCATCGCACCAGCTCCCACTTCTGCGCATTTGCCCGGCGGTGCACCATGACTGGCCAAGCCAACCGCTGCCAATGCACAACCGGAGAACGGAAGGGACGACGCAGGGGGAATTCGGCGGCAACACGCCGCCAGACGGCATGTTCAGGCTCGACTCTCAATGCCTGGCGCGCCAGTTCACCCAATATCACATCCGCACGCTCGCGACGCGCCAATAACAGGAGACGCTGCACATTGACGGCACCACGTGAAACCAACTGCGCAGCCAGACGCAAGAGCTGCGGTTGATCTGCCCGTTGAAGCTGGCAGATCGCTATCACCAGATCCTCGTTGGCAAAGACATCGGGGGGGGGGGCTAGAAAGCCTTTGACATCCTCTTCCATCCGACGGACTACGCGTGCTCCCCGCGCATGCGCCACATCCATCAGCCAATCTTCAGGATTTTCCGATTGACTGGATGGATACTCGCGCATCAGGCGTTGCAACCGTCGCTCCAGAAGCGATCGGTGTACCGTGAGCCCTAGACGATCAGCCAGTCGCCCTGTATTCAGAAAAACACATTTTCTCTTCACGTCTTCCATACTGCAAATGTACACTCCTGGAAGGATGACAATCAACCATTCATTTATATATCAGCATGAGACATGGCACATTAGTCAGCCTCTATTTCAAGATGGCGTCGGCCATGGCCTCGCCAATCTCGAGGAAGGTCTCGGCATTGTTAAAGTAGTACTGCGGCCTGCCGCCTGGCGATACCTCACCGGACCGGAAGAAGGAGCTGGTATCGACGCTGACCACATTGCCGGTAAATTCAGGATATGTTTCAGGATCGGAGACCGCCATCTGGGCTTTCACAACTTGCCCGCGAGCTTCTTTCTCCCTGCTGTCATCATAGCCGAGGGCGGTGACCACTACCGGCAGGTCGGGGGCTTTGAACTCCTTCCGCAGATCCCGGATCAGGCTGGCCAGGTTCTGCTCGTAGTCCGCTGCCATCGCCGGCGAAAAGGTATCCTTGATGCCTTGGAACCATACGAGACCACTGAGCTCCAGTTTCTGGCCAATGTAACCCGGGTAGACATTCTGCGGTTTCTCGAAGACGCCGTGCAACCCATCGACGAGTTCACGGTATTCTTGTCCGCTCCGGGCGTAGCGGTTCAGATCCAGCCACTCGTCGATCCTGCGTAGGCCGTTCCAGGTCGTCTCCGCGTTACCGGAATGCATGCACACAAACGCTTTGCCGTCGAGATCACTCATCAGCCCCTTGATGTAGGTTCCTGTGATCGAGTCGCCGATAAAGAGCACGCGCGGCAGCGGTTGGCTGGGATTCTTCCGGTTGGCAAGGGCCTCGAGCACCGTTTCACGTACCTTCGGTTGGAGGCTCCCCACACTGTGTACATTGGTGCTTTTCGGGAAGCCCTGGCGAATCGATTCGGAATACAAGTCGTCAATGATGACGCCGTTTTCCTGCATCACTCTTTCGGCGATGGCGTTGTACCGTTTTACATCGGCATTGGGTGTATCAGGGTCACCGGCCCATACGGGCGTCACGCTGGCCCAGATCAGGGTTGCGCCGGTTGCCTTCATCTTGGCGACGAGTGTCCGGAGATTCGCCTCCCAGTCCTCGTAGGATGTGGGGTGCTTCCCGTCGCCCTCATAGAATTTGAAGCTGCGTTCCCGGTGCTGGACATCCCAGACGCCCCAGTTGAAGTGGATCACATCCCAGCTACCTTCCATGCCACCGCTGCCACCGGCCACGGGTGAGAGGTAGTCGTGGCCGAGTGAGCGCGACCCGATACCACCGCGGGTGGCAAAGCGTACCAGCAGCACCGGATCCTCGATTGCGTCACCCAGGACATGGCCGAACATGAGCTCGGGGCCGATCGCGCCGACAGGGGCTTCGCCGCCGTAGACGGTGTCGCCCACCTGCAGGAAATGGCCGGGCGTCCTGGTATTGTTGTGTATGGGATGAAGGTCGTGGAGCGCCACATCGTCACGCGTGCGCCATGCACCGGACGCATCCCTGAGAAACGCGTATTCTGGGTTGGTATCAATAACCGTCTCCAGGCATCCGGGTTTATTGAGCAGCGGGATCCGGAAGTCGTGTCCCGGTTTGCCGAAGAAGAGGGTACGGAAGGCATAACGCTTGCCACGCTCAAGCTCAATCGCCCTGATGACAGCCGTGTCCTGCCCCGGCTCTCGCTTGTAGACCTCCTTACCTTCAAGGGCGGTCACATTGAAGGCGGACTCCCCGCTACCGGGATGGAACTCGTAGCGGCCGGCATAGGGCACCGTGACAAACCCGCGTATGACCGTCGTATAACCGTCCCTCGCGGAAAGCTCGGGAAACGACGTGAAGGGAACCAATTCCCGCCCCCGCTTGCCCTTCTCCTTCTGACGCGTACGCTGATCACCAAGCTCGACGATGCCGGTAGCTTCAGGCGAAAGAGTCTCGTAATCGGCATTGGCATCATAGCCGCCCTTGTACACCGCGCAGTTAACGTGTTTTTTCTGCTCGCCAGCGACAGCACTCGCGCTCGGATAGAAATCCTCATGCACTCCATCGGTATGACCACTGATGGGCGCCTGCTCGAGCACATTCTCATCGCCGGCAAGAACGAAGACCTTGATCGGCCTGGGGGGCTCTCCCGCTTGCGCCCACATCAGGCCCAACCCGCTCACGGCAACCGCCAGCAATACGTTGCTAATACACCTGTTTGAAATCATCATGTGTTTACGCATCATGTCTCCCTTTATTTCGGTCTACGAGAACGGCGACGCGAATGGTGAACGATTGGGATACTCTCTACTCGTTATCCGTTCTCGTCGCCGTTTTCGTTAACCGAGCCCCCCTCATACAGTCGTACAATTTTGACTGCACCTTAAAATCCAAAACCGCACGCCCCCTGGCACTCCGTGCCCCCCAAAGCGGCGATATCTCGCCGCACTCCATATCTGTGCGTCCGGCGCGGCCCCCCATTTTGGAGTGCGGGGACGCCAATCACTATCCGGTACGCCAATCTCCCGATTGGCGCTGGTGCACCCCATTTTGGAGTGCGGGGACGATAGTCACCGCTTTCTTTTCGCACGGAGTGCGCCCCGCCCCGGGGCATGGGAACAACCGCACGCCTTACAACACCGCACGGCTCCCCCCCGGCACTCCGTGCCCCCAAAGCGGCGATATCTCGCCGCACTCCATATGCCTCTCAAATTATTGCCGTTCCAGCACCAGCCAGGGCGAGGTCCAGGCGGTGCCGTGTTTGGTGTCGAAACCGCCGGCCTCGATGAGCAGGTAATCCTTGCCATCCGCGTTCCTCGCCTCGATACGCAAAGCCTGGAATTCGTCCAGATCCATCAGGATGTTGCCCGACCAGAGCCAGAGCGGGCTGTCGGTGCTGCCGTCCTCATTGAAGGTCATGCTGGTGAAGCGCGGGGTGCGGGCTTGCGCGGGCTTGGTGCCTGCCGCGAATGCATCGAGGGAATCGACTTGGCCGATGACTTTCCAGGTTCCTTTGACCGCGGGATTCGGCACCATGACGCCATCCCACTTGAACTTGCCGTCATCCGGCTCGACATTGGTGTCGGGTTCCTGGACGCTCTGCCATTCGGCCGAGCGCATGGGAATCTGGGCGGCCGCGCGACTGAGCATTTCATCCCCCATCGGCGGCAGCTTCATGCGCTGGAGGAATACGGTAAAATAGTTCCCGTATGCATTACCGCGGGGATAGTATTTCAGGAAACTGGTGGCCGCCAGGTTGACCGTACCCTTGGCGAACTCCGGCCAGAAATCCTTGCCGATCGCCGTTCCGATCGGTACGCCTCCTGCCCGCCGATCGACGGCAGCCGGACGCGAGTAAATTTCCCGTCCATTGGCATAGATGCGTGCGCCATCGCCTGCCCCTACATGCGACATGCCGCCAATGAGGATCCGGTAATGGTGTCCCTCTTCAAAGGGCGGGATATCAAAGTCCCCATTGATGAGCAGCACCTCTTTCTCCCAGAGAGTGTGGGGTGGCTCGCCACAACCGCAGAAGCCACCGATACATTTTCCCGCCGGTTCGAGCTTGCCATTCTGCGAGGCAAACGGGGATTTCCCGCGCCGCCATCCGGCGGCCTTGGCATCAAAGTCCGGTTTGGACCAGTCTTCCATGCCGGCGGGATAGCTCACCTCGCGATAGCGCCCCAGACGATTCTGCTCCTGTCCCAACGGCGGCGGCTCGACTGGATCGAACGAGAAATAGTTCCATTCCATCTCCGTCCGGCTGGGGCCGTGCTCCTGCCAGTCGTAATCATGCACTCCGATCCGGTTGTAGAGTCCGACCAGTTCATCCAGTTTCTGCCCCTTCTCCAGCGCTCGTCGATTCTGGGCGACAAACTGCGGAATCAGCTCATCGCGGACGATGGGTGCCAGCGCGGTCTGCATGGCTGGGTTGGCTTCGATCTGCTCGCTTTTCAGGAAGACGTCCCGATGCGCGAGTGTCTGCCGCGGGAAACGAGTCTTCGAGAGCGCATAAAGCTTATCCAGCCCGCCCGGCAGATTCGCCATGAGCCTGGCGAGACTCTCCGTGTTATGCGCTTCGGACTCGGGATGCTGCGGCTCGGGATGCACGTCGGACGCGGCGGCGGGCCAGGAGGCGTAGACCCCGGCGAGCATCTCCAGCAAGGCTGCTTGTGCTTCCGGTTTTGCTTCCTTTATGACGGGCTCCATCGTCCAGGGCGACCAGCGGCCATAGCGCTTGTTCGCCGCCATGACGGGACCGACCGCCTGGGTGATACGCTCGACGGCATGGCCGGCAGCCGCCGTGCGCATGAGGATCAGCATCGCGGAATTGCTCATCCACCATTCGGGATGCTCCAGCCAGTAGATCAGCCGGTCAAGATGCGGCAGCGTCACTTCAGGATCAACCGTCTTCAGTGCCAGGAGGGCTCCATCCACCACATACCAGGCCTCTGCCGGATCGTTGATCATCCGCAGCAGGATCGCGATAGTCTCCGGGGTCAGCAATTCCTGATGATACTTGATCAACCCCTCGAGCGCCGCGCGCCGGACACGGGCATCGGGCGATTGCAGCAATTCGGTCGCCAGCGCCGGGTAGCGGTTAAGCTGTCTGGACGCCATCAAACGGATCTCCAGTTCGGGATGGTAGAACAGGAGGCGAAGCGCATCCACCCCCGCATCAGCTGCATCCGGTGCCCGTTTGTAAGTCCGGGATGCCGACACATCGGCAAAGCGCTCGCTGGCGAAAGCGGGGGACCTGCCCTGCTTGTCGGTCACCGGTTTGAGCGAGCAGAAAGCATCATCCGCAGCGGTTCCCCAGGCCCTCTCGGGTAGGACGACCTTATGACTGTAGCGCGTGGGAGGTGCCCCCGCAATCCGCAGGTGTCCGCGCGGGATGGTGTACGCCAGCCCGAGTCCCGCACCCCAATTGGTGTCGTCATAGCGCTCGCCACCAATAATGCCGAAGGAACCGTCGAAGCGCCGCGAGAGTTCATAAAACCAGGTCCTGACATCCATGAACTCACGGTACTTCAGGGGCTCTGTCTCATGCATCAACCCCATGGCCGCCCCGCGCCAGATCTCGCCGATGCCTCCACCAGAGTGCCCATGCAGCATACGGTGCGTCGTGTAGAATCCGCGTATGGCCGATATGTCGCGTGCCCCGGCATAAACCGTGTCCTCGCGCCCCGGGAACTGCGCCGCCGCCGCCGCCATGGTAAAGGCCAGTGCCCCGTTACGGCCATTGTCGGTGTAGTCGGATTCCGGGCGATGATCGCCATAGGCCATAAGCCCGCGTCCGGCAAACCGGAAATACTGCCGCAAGCCCCCCTGGAACATATTCTCGTCCACCTCGACGCCGCATTCGCGGGCCAGCAGCAGGAAGGTCATGATATGGACGCCGGCCGGATTCATGCGTCCCCCGGCATAGTAGTTCAGGCCGCCCAGCCCGCGTTGCGCCCAGCCGCCCGGCATGTAATTGGCCTCGGCTGCCTTGACCGCTTTCTGGATCACCGGCAGAACGGATGAGTCGCCCGTGCGCAGGTAATATTCGGCAAGGGGTACGCTACCATAGCCCAGATGCCAGTTGATGGCACCGCCCACGGATTGGCTTGCATGCGCCATGACGGTCTTCGCCACCCACCCTCGGACAACATCGAGATCCTCCTCGTTACCGGTCGAGAGCAGGAACAGCATGCGCGGTCCATCCAGGCCGATGCCGCCGCTCCAGCCCTGCTTCACCATCCAGGCGGCCAGATCGCGCACGATCCGCTCCGACTTCGCGCACTTCAAGGGCGCACGATCCGCTCCGACTTCGCGCACTTCAAGGGCCAGGTCTCGCTATAGCTGCCCAGCACGGGGATTTGCACAACGACTTCCTGCGGCTCGCCCTGCTCATCGTCGCGCACCATCAGGCGCACGATGCCATCCGTCGCCTCGGCCTTGGTGATCATGTTGCCGAGCTGGATACGCGGGTCGATATCGGCAAGTTTCTCGCCATTGATCGTGTCAATGATCTGCCCGACGCGTAACTTGCCAGTGGCCGCGGCTGGTGAACCCGGCTCGACGTTCTTGACCTTCATGACAAAGGCGGGCTGATGCAGTTCAATCCCGATACCGACGGGCCCGAAGCGATCCACCGTGCTGAGCACGCCGGTCTCCGAGGGGCGAAGGGTAAAGAAAGCCGGGCGCGTATAAAACTCACCATACGCCACTGATGCCATTAAAACCATAAACCCGGTAGCGACTGCAATCGGCCCAGCCAAACGTCTCATTCTCTTTCCTTTCGCTGCAATTCAGAACGCCCTGTCATCATCACACATCCCGCCCGCAAACAAAAGTGCCTTATTACGGCATCAGCAGAATCCTATCGGCGCACCCCCATATCTGTGCGTCCGGCGCGGTTCCCCATTTTGGAGTGCGGGGACGATAGTCACCGCTTTCTCCTCGCACGGAGTGCGCCACGGCAGCACATCACAACGGCGGCACATCGAAATCATCGGTAATCTGGACTGCATCCGTCGGTAACGCGTAGATTGTCTTTACCTGCGCTGGCCGCGCCGTGCGCTCAAACCAGGCGGCGGAGCACCACGGGTATTGATTCGCCACCCGGACCACCCCGTGTTTCACGGCGTTCTGGTGGCAGTAAGTCAGACGCGCCAAGTAGGATTTCTCGTACGTCAGTCTCGTCTCCCGGAAATTATGCCATACCCGGCGGCCCTTGGTACCATCCAGTTGATTGACCCAATGCGCCGTTTTCCGATGCAGCTCAGCCAGGATGTCGGATAGCGGTTTGGCGCTATCGGCATCGGCGGGCGAATGCGCGACGAAATGATAATGATTCGGGAAAACCGCCCAAGCCTCCAGCGCCCAGCCACCCGCTTGCAACACACGCAAGAGACCCCGATGCAGCACGCCCATTCGCTCGGGATTGTGAAAATGGTGCAGCTTCTGATATGTGCCGGCTGTGACAAAATACGTTCCCGGACTCGAAAGGCGGTGGACAGGCGCATGCGGCCAGGCGGTTGGTGGGGTATGAGAATTGTCGGTCATGCTGGAATCGTAGCCGCCCCCTGCGCTCCGCGCAATCCCAAAGCGGCGATATCTCGCCGCACTCCATATTGTCTACATTTTTTGGAGTGCGGGGACGAGCGCAGCGAACTCACCGCTTTCTTTTCGCGCGGAGCGCGCCACGCCAAACGCCAAACGCCGAATCCGCTTACAAACAGCAATTTACTTGTTGGGCGAGGTGTGATAGAAAAGCGTCATTATGGATGAGTCCCAGACTTTTGATGTGGCGGCGGCGAGGCACACGCTGGCGCGGCGAAACGGCCTTCGACGCGAACAACTGCTGGCGAAGGCAAGTCAGGCCCAGGCGGATTTCTGCCTGATCAGGGAAATGCTTATCCGCGATTATCAGCCTCGCCGCATCTACCAGTGGGGATCACTGCTGCGTCCGGAGCGCTTCCAGGAGATCTCCGACATCGACATCGCCGTTGAGGGATGGACGGACCCGATGATGGGATTGCATGCCCTGGATGATGCGTGCCGGCTGACCCAATTCCCGGTTGATCTCGTGGAACTGGAGCGGATTCATCCCGCACATGCGGACACGATCCGCAAGGAAGGAAGGATGGTTTATGACCGCGACGCCTGAAGCCTCAGAGACCACACACCTGGATGCGCACATCAACAAGCATCTTGCACTGCTGGCAGAGGCCGCTACGGAAATCGCGACGGCCTGCAGCGACGATCTGCCGAAACTGGGAAGAACCTCACGAGCGGCGGTCATGATTGCCGGCCTTATCGAGAACTACTATACCTGCGCGGAAACCGTGTTTGTCCGGATCTCGCAGTTCTTTGGCAATCACCTTCCGCCAGATCGCTGGCATCGCGAATTGCTGGAGCGCATGTGCCTGGATGTTCCTGAAACCCGTCCCCGTGTCCTCTCGGATGCCACGTTCAACGACCTACTGGAATTAATGCGTTTCAGGCATTTCAAACGATACTATTTCGTCACTGCCTACGACTGGGAGCGGATCGATTCCCTCTTGCGGCGCATCGCGCGGCTGACCGATCATCTGCCGGAAGAGCTGCAGGCTTTCCGCGCATTTCTCAGACAGTTGTCCGAAACAGCAGGCTCGTAGCGCCTGCTGTACTGCACTGGAAGCGTTATCCGCTCAGCGCGCGCGACTCAGCCAATCGCATGGATCAGCCAGGCAGCACGATACCCCTCGGCACTCCGTGCCCCCCAAAGCGGCGATATCTCGCCGCACTCCATATCTGTGCATTCAGCGCGTACCCCATTTATTCGTGCGGGGACGATCGTCACCGCGTTCCACTCGCACGGCATGTCCACCGTAGCCTTGGCGAAGGCGAAAGCGCGCTGCTCTCCGCGCCGCCTACCGGAAGCGGAAGACCGAGGGCTGGATCGTCGTGGGAATCACATCGTAGTAGCTCTTGCCGATGCGGATCTCGTCGATCCGGCCACCATTGTGCGTGGGGCGTGCGGCAAGACGGGTGAACGTGTTGCCATCCTGCCCGAACCAGGAGTCCGCTCCCGACGTCCAGGTTGGCGTCCCCATCGACGATTGCGAGAGTGTACCAGCCGGATTCAGCCAGAAGTCCACCTTGCTATTGGTAGGCGCACTGCTCGGCGTTCCCTTGGTGGCACGAATGATTATCAGATTCGTGCTGTTGTTCGCCACAGTCGCCCCCGTGCTGTGGTAGTTTACAGCCGCCCCATCCGATGCAAGCACTTGAACGGTTCCATCCGCACGAATCCGTAGCCCCAGATCACTGTAGGATGTCCCCGAGTTCTGCTGGGCAAGCAGTAAGGCATCGGAATTATCTGAATTTACCCAATTACCAACCTTGGCCTCAATGACAGCCACCATCCAGATCGACTCACCGGACGCCAGACTGCTCAGGCTGAACGCCAGCGACGAATCGTATGCGTTCCGAGAATAATCGACATTGGTACTATAATCCAGCCACATGGCACCCCCCGCCTCATTGCCGAGTTCGTCAATATCAAAATTCACGCTGGGATCATATTTGAATACACTAGAGCTACTGGTCCAGCTACCCAAGCTGCCCGTATTGAACAAAACGGTGGAACCACCATACTCGAAACTCTCGTTGTAGATGAGGGCGGTAACCGTGACATTGACCGAGCCAGCCGAAACGCTCAGCATATTCGCCGTGTCGGTCGGCGTAAACGTCACAGCCACGGCATGGATACCCACAGAAGAAGGCACATAGGCCGGGTTACCAAACGTAAACGTACCGGTTACTGGCGCACCACCGATGGTGGCACTTCCGCCCGTGAGCGTAGACACCGACAACGCCTGCCCCAGACCAATGCCGGAGGCCGTCGGCAAGGCCGTTACCGTGGGCGTGCCCTTGGAAATGGCCAGCGTCCCGTTCGTGGATCCAGCGTATGACGGATCCGTAATCGTGACTGTAACCGCATAGCTGCCGACATTGGTCGGTGACCAGGCATTGCCAGCGTAGGTCACCGCGACGCTAAGTCCTGCCGGATCGGTCGTAACGGTCACCGATTTTGCCGTGCCGTCATAAACCTGCGCCAGATTGCTCAGGGATACCGTGGCGGAGGATTCAGACACCACCACCTCGACCTGATTGGACGCAACGAAGAAGTTGATACTGTCCGTCGGGTTGTACAGCACCCAGACATCGTTCGCACCCGTCGGCGGCGCATCGGACGGATCGGCAAACGCAAACGCGCCGGGTTGCGTAGCCGCCCCGCCATCCAGCGTCGACGACGCCAGCGTCTGCCCTAACGCGATCGAGGAGGCCGTCGGCCAGCTCGTCACGCCCGGATCGGCCTGAGAGACGACCAGCGTACCGTTGGTCGAACCGATATACAGATCTTCATCAATTGTGGCCACAACCGCATAGCTGCCGGCATTCGTCGGCGCCCAGGCGTTGCCGTCATAGGTCACCACCACCGTCAAGGCTGCCGGATCGGTCGTATACCCGACGCTCCTGGCCGAGCCATTGTAGGACTGCGCCAGATCCTCTGCCGTCAAGGTCACCGTGGCCGCGCTCTTCGTCGTGAAATTCGTGCCCGGCAGTGCCCAGTAATTGGTTACCGCATTGGTGGCCTGGAACGTGTAGTAGTAAGTCGTAAGCGGATCGAGTCCCGACAAGGGATGACTGATCGACTGGGAATACGCATTTGTAAAGCCACCAAAGGACACAGTGATTTTGTCGCCATCATCCAACCACTGTTGAGCCGTCGTATTCTCGCTCGTGCTCCAGTAGGCGGTAACGAATAAGACAGCCCCTTCCGCATTGATGATCCCATTCAAATAAGCCGTGGTTGTCATGATGTTCGTAGCAGAAGCAACCGCAACATCAACGACCGGAGTACTCACGATCTTAAAACCGTTGAGTGGCATGCGGTTACTTCCCCCTACAGACGTCCCATTCAGCGTCAAAACAATGTCATCCGAATTTTCATTCACAACCACGGCAAATGCTTGCGTGCTGATGGTCGCAGGAGACGTACCACGCGAGCTAATCGCCCCCGTGACGATGGCTTCATTGTTACGTATCGCATCCGTCAATAGCAGGTTAAACGTACTATCACCCGTGTTCGCCTGGTAATGATGGTAAGTCGTCATTTCGTAAGTGCCGGGAATCAGCCCGGAGAGCGTAACGGGAATGTTCCCGTTCGAGTTTCGCATCGCCGCATCACGCAACAGACCATTCAATTGCGCAAAATCGCCAGAGATATCGGATGTGTCGCGCCAGTAGTATGATTGCGCGACGACGGTTACTGAACCATTCGTTCCCAGTACATTCGAAAAGGTGTTGGTGACGGGAGGCCCATTGTCGGTCGTGCCTACAAACTTATTGAACCCCGATTGCAGGGCACTACCTGATGTCGCCTGGAAATCCACCTGCAGCGCCAGACTCGTATCATAGGCACTACCTGATGTCGCCTGGAAATCCACCTGCAGCGCCAGACTCGTATCATAAATAGCCGTCGTGAAGGGAGCGGGTACCGACCAACTGCTGCCATTTGCCGACTGCGCAAAAACTCGGTAGAAGTATTGCTGACCATAAACAAGATCCGTTATATTTGTAGAGAATATTTCACCAACATCGATCAGGCTCTCATCAAGCACAAACGCTTCATCCCATTCGCCAGGATCTTCCTCGCCATCGGTTGTTCCAAAGTAGATGATCACATCATCAAGGGCGGCACCGCCATCGGACACGATCAATCCGCGCAGATCTGCATTGCCCACACTGGTCTCCGCCCCAACCGCGCTGACTTCTGGCGGACCATCCGTCCCGAGCAAGCCATTCGGGCTCGCCCAGATTTGCTCGACCGCATTCGAGGCCAGGAACGTGTAGTAATACGCGGTACCTCCTGTTAGCGTGGTGAGGCTCACGGTCAGATCCTCTTCCGTCACATTCGTATACATGCCAACTTCAACCTCCGTCGCGCCGGCACCACCGCGCCAGTCCTCGCCCGTATGCGGCGTTTCCCCGTAATAGGCATAAACCGTGAAAACGGAGTCTGGCGCATCCAGTGTGCCCTTCAAGTCTGCCGTCGTTTCGCCGATATTGATTGCCGCATTGTTCGTGATCGCGATATTCGCCGGTTTGGCCGTGGTGAACGTATCCTCATCCGACCAGGCGTCATTCGCGGAATTCGTCACATAAGCGCGGAACGTATACTCCACGCCATAAAGCGCACCGCTGATTCCTGCGGAAAATGGCACATCCTGCGCAACCGCCAAGCCGGCCAGGGCCACATTGGCCCACAAGTTGGTGCCGCCTGTTGTCTTGTCCTCTACGTCCCACACGAAATACGCGTCGGCCGCACCCCCTTCAACCAGTTCTCCATTCAGCGTAGCCGTGCCAACGCCGATGGCCGAGTCCCCCAGATTGGTCACGGCAGGCGGATCCACCGACCCAATCGTCGTGAAATCACCATTAGCGGATGCCCACAGCGTATCAACGCCATCCGTCGCCATGAACGTGAAGAAATACTGCACGCCTGAAGCCAATGAACCGATCTCCATGCTGAATGCAGTCTCAAAACCGTTCGTAATCGTGATGGTCGCTGTGCTGCCCTTGCCGTTATCATCAATCCAATCCTGCGTCGTTTGATGGTCCGTCTGGCTCACATAGCCTGTGACATCATATTCACCCGGTGCCGAAATCATTCCCACAAGCGTCGCTCCAACCGTCGTGACTGCCGATGCCTGTGTCACGGCAACAGTAGCCGGTAACTGGTATCGCAACACCACTATACCGTCTTTGCCATTGTTCCCGTCGTTTCCCCTGCTACCTCCCGTGCCGCCCCGTCCTGCATTGTTCGCGTAATCGGCATCGGAGGTATTTGCAGGTGTCGTCCCGCTACCGGCCATGCTAAGCGTATCGGTACCGACGGAATTGGTGTACGACGATCCGCCGCCGCCGCCCGATCCAGACCTCGCGTCAGTCGCGTTCGACCCCGTAGCGCCGCATCCACCACCACCGCCGTAATAGCCGGCACCGCCACCGCCACCGCCGGGATGTGCGTCTATAAAGGTGCCGCCATGACCCCCGCCGCCGGTTCCCCCGTTCGCGGCACCGCCAACTACGCCGCCACTCTTGCCTTTCCCACCAGCACCGCCGGCAGAAGCAATGCCAGCGGCACCATTGGCATTGAGTGTTCCACTTACGCCGCCCGAACCACCAGCAACCTGAGTACCCCCAGTTCCTCCAGACGCTACACCACTCCCGGGAGAGCCGCTAATACCAGCGTCGCCTCCGCCCGAACCGCCAGCACCACCATTATATGTTTGATTATCTCCGCCACCACCACCGCCACCGCCTGCCGCGACAAGCAAAATAACGGACGCCGTAGTGTTTGATACCGAGGAGAGCCCTCCTCCACCTCCACCCTCGCCGGCCTTATTCTGGGTTGCAGACACCCGTCCAAGGCCACCGGATCCTCCGACAGTAATCGCTAACGAATCGCCCGGCGAGACAGAGTAATTACCCTGAACAAAGCCACCAGCACCACCAGTACCGCCAGCTCCGCCAGAAGCTCCTCCACCACCACCGCCACCGCCGCCGCCGCCGCCACCCCATGCCTTGATTGTGACAGCGGTTACGCCGGAGGGAACGATAAATTGATCGTTAGCGCTGTAACTTTGGGTTACGGGTACGGTTGGAGTGGCTTCGACAAGTCTAGCTATAAACGTCGCCCCCACCACCATCGCCACCAACAGGATCCATGATGTGTGCTTTTTCATCTTCTTGCCTCCATATTTCTCTTTACCTGATGATGAGTACTGTGCCGTCCGGTGGCGACGGCTGGACGCCGCCGGTCAGGGATTCAAAATCGGTGGCGACGCGGATCTCGTCGATGCGGCCACCTTGCGATGGGGTCGCGGCAACGGCACTGAAAGTGTTCCCTGCCCGGCCCCACAGACCATCGGTTTTTGTCCAGTCGGGAGATCCCAGCACTCCCTCGCTCGAGGTGTCAGCAGGATTGAACCAGAAATCCAG
>JAIFLS010000134.1 GCA_020048935.1 bacterium
TCCCGGACGCCCCCCCCGTGCCAAGCATCAGGCTGGACGAAAAGGACAAGACGATAGCGTTCGGTGCGGATGGTGTGATTACGATCCCGCCAGGGGCGGCCCACTCCGTAACGAATACGGCGAAGATTCACTTCATGCGGACCATAGATGATGACGGCGTACAGGTGCACTACAGCCTTGGTGGTGGACAGCCGGAGCTGCTCAAGTATGATCTGGAGGCGCCCAAGGCGGGAAAATACGCGCTGACGGCAAAGGTCTGCACGTTGACCGTTGACCGGGATTTCATGCTGCGGCTTAACCGGCGAACGCTGGTCGATATTCCGCTGCCCTATACCAAGGGGATGTACCAGTCGAGGTAGACCTACAGGAGGGCAGGAATTCCCTCCAGTTTACTGCTAAATCCCCAAACAAGGGGTTCAGCATCAAAGCGTTTAAGCTCACGCCAGTGAACTAGGTAAACGGACGATCGCGGGAATCAAGCCATCCGGAATCACAAGGAATGCAAACACGAGATGACGAAACAAGACATCCATCTGCAATTTATCCGGCAGCTTGCGAATGAGCTGGACACGATCACATCCGCGGCGAGATCGTCAATAGCCACGGCCACCAGCGAGGCGCACCATGCCGAAGGGAAATACGACACCTTCAGTCTGGAAACCTCTTACCTTGCCCGTGGCCAGGCCCGTCGCGTTGAGGAACTGCGCCAGGCGCTGGAGCGCCTGCACCTGATGCCGGTGAAGGCGCTGGACGCTAACGATCCCGTGCAGCTCAGCGCACTGGTGCGCCTTCAGGCCCCGAACGGCGAAATGCGGGCACTGTACTTCGGCTCTGCCGGCGGCGGCGAGCGCATCCAGGTGGATAGCGAGGACATTGTCATCGTTACATCCCAGTCCCCTCTCGGACGCGCCGTCCTGGGCAGAACCATAGGCGAGCACTTCACCATCAACCTTGCCGGCAATAAGCAGACCTTCACAGTCCTGTCGGTGGAGTAACCATGATGCGTCTTGCCTGTAACTTCATTTTTTTCAACGCCCAACATCCAACATCCAGCGCCCAACATCCAAGGAAATTCTCCCCAACTTGGGCGTTGGTTGTTGGGCGTTGGTTGTTGGATGTTCGATTCGATTCTTCTCCAGTTACCAATTCGTTATTGCACGGGCACCCGTGTGGTTGGCTTGTCACTTTGCTCTTATTCACTATCATGATCACAATTCACGGAAAGGTTAACGCCATGCAGGAATCGTCCCAGACCAACATGCTCAGAACACTCAATCCGGTTCACCCGCGGCTGCTGGCTGATGCGGCGCGGTTCGAACGGATCAGGGAGCTTGTCCAGTCCGACCCGCGGGCGAAGGCGTGGTTCGCCAGCATCATCAAGCAGTCCGACAAGATCATGGGCGAACCGGTGGTCGCGTATGACATTCCCGATGGCAAGCGACTGCTCGCGGTAAGTCGGCGGTTGGTCGACCGGGTGTATACGTTGGGGATGGTCTGGCAGGTAACCAGCGAACCGAAGGTTCTTGAACGCGCGTGGCTGGAACTCAGCGCCGCTGCCGCCTTCCCGGATTGGAATCCGTCGCACTTCCTGGATACGGCCGAGATGACGGCTGGAATGGCAATTGGTTATGACTGGCTCTACCACGGACTGAGTGCAGAACAGCGGCAGACCCTTCGCGTGGCCATTATCAAACATGGTCTTGAACCAGGGATGCTGAGCTACGACGGAAAAGAACCTTACGGCTGGTGGGTCCGCGCGCATAACAACTGGAACCAGGTCTGCAACGGCGGCATGATCGCCGGGGCACTGGCCATCGCTGAGGAAGAACCGGAGCTGGCGGCGACGGTTGTCCGCAATGCCGTCGAATCCCTGCCTTTGGCCATGCGCAACTTCGGCCCGGACGGCGGCTGGTTCGAGGGCCCCGGCTACTGGGGATACGCGATGATGTATAACGCCCTGGCAATTGCCTGTCTCGATTCGGCGCTCGGAACCGACTTCGGACTTTCGCGCATCGAGGGGTTTGATCGTGCCGCGGACTTCTTCATCCAGATGGCCGGGGCCACTGGCAAAAGCTTCAATTATGCCGACGCCAAGGTTTCTGATGTTCAACACTCGTCCCTTTTCTGGCTGGCGAATAAGTTCAACCGCCCCGACTGGGCGAACTACCAGTCACGCCACGGCAGACCGAATGCCGAAGCGCTATTGTGGTATAAACCGGCGCTGATCACCAACGCGGTGGCTGATCCTCCCGGCCTTTCCCATTTCCGAGGGGTGGAAGTGGCCAGCGCCCGTACGCGCTGGAATGACAATCAGGCGCTGTTCATCGGGGTCAAGGCCGGCCGCAACGGCGTCAGCCATGACAACCTGGACCTTGGCTCCTTTATTCTCGAAGCACTGGGCGAACGCTGGATCATCGACCTCGGCCCTGATGATTACAACCTGCCAGCCTATTTCGGCCAGAATCGCTATACCTATTACCGTATGAGAGCGGAAGGGCACAACACCCTGGTCGTCAATCCGGGCAGAAGCCAGCCAGACCAGGATCCCAAGGCGATGTGTACCCTTATTACACGGGACGGAAAGAAGGACGGGGAGTCGGTCATAACGACCGATCTTACCCCCGCCTATGCCGGACACGGGGCAAAGCACGTGCAACGCACCTTCTTACTTGCCGATAACGCCCTTGAATTGACCGATGCACTAGAGCTCGACGGTGCTGGAGAAGCCTGGTGGTTCTTCCACACACCGGCAGCCGTAACCTTGGCGGAAGATGGACGCAGCGCGGTACTGGCAATCGGCGAGAAACGGTTGCGTGTGCGCTTGGAGTCGCCGAACGCCACCAAGCTGGCTGTCATGGACGCCCGTCCCCTACCCGGCTCGCCGGATCCCGAAGGGCAGAACCCGAACAACGGGGCTAAACTCCTCAATGCGTCGCGCGAGTTTCATATCGTGAAGGTTGGCGATACACCACGCTGGGGCGAGCCCGATCCAGGAAAGGCAATCCGCAAGCTCGCCATCCACCTGACCGGGTTGACAACAACGACCGTGCATGTGGTTTTCAGTCCGCTTTAGGCCAAACTGGCGCAAACGCTATAAGAACAGCCCGGGGCCGTGTCGAAGACAATTACGCCGGCAACCTCTGCAACGCTAACTTCAGCATCCCCCTGCATAACCTTGACCGAATTACCTAGCCAAGGTGAATAAAGCCGGCAGGTGGCACCCTTCTCACTTTGGATCACCAGTGAGCGGATCTCCCCTGCCCTACGCTCGCAGGATACCAGGAAGGCCCCTACCGCCCGCAGCGTCGTGAACCGGGCGTCGCACGCATCTGGCCAGTTCGGGAAAAGACGGATGATACCGGTATAACTCTGCATCAGGCATTCATTGATCACCACCGGCAACGCGAAATTCTCGAACCAGACCCCATGCACCCCCATCCAGTCGAACTTGGTTGTATCGTTGTAGCGCCCGCCCGTCTGTAGCACCTTGTCCGTACAGGCCCCGTTTGGAAGACAACAGTAAGCCACCTGGCGCTTGAACCGCTCCAGATCCAGCACGCCAAGTCGGGCCGCCTGGAGATTGAGGAAGACCAGCTCGTTGCCGCCCTCATTCTGCTGATGCCGGTAGGAGTTCAACGCCAGTGCGTAATCGTCGCTGCCGGAGTGCAGTCCGTGCTCCTCGCCTGGGAATACGGTGACGGTGTTGGCGGGGCAGTTGTAGACAACGCCCGGCTCCTCGCCCCGCACGCTGACAAACGTGCGCCCGACCTCGGTTTCTGCCGTGGGATAGTCCGGATAATGCGTCAGGATCGCCTGGATCGCCTTCAGCGCCTCCTGTTCACCCTCCTGGCGGTCCAGCACCCGGCAGGCTTCGATAAAAGCATTGAAGAGGAATTTCGTCAGCGTCAAGTCGCTTAATCCGTCCGCGTTGCGCTTGAAGCCCGGCATCAGCCCATATAGCTCCGGCGGCACCGTGGGAAAGATGTGATAGCGGTCATCACACCAAGCCGGACCATGCGCATCAGGACGGGTCATGTAGTCGATCATGAACAGCGTCGCCTCGCGGATCGGCTCAAACGCGCGTTGTTCAAGGAACTCGCGATCAAGGGTGTAGGTGTAATGCCACCACAAGCTCTGAACGGTCCAGGGCGTCTCAAAGACCTCCCAGCCCCAGGTGGGAACGGGATAGGAATTCATCGTCATCTCCACCGGATAGGCGCTATGGGGGAAGAAAGCCCCGCGCATCTGGTAATAATCCTTCGCCCACGCCATGCTCGATGGCAGCAGATGCTGCACCATCGCCACATAGGGCAGATGCTTTTCAACATGATTAGAGGAGAACGTCCCCCAGAAGGGCTGCTGGGTGTTGTAGTTCATGTGGTAATCGCCATGCCACGGGGTGCCGATCTTCCCGTAACTCCAGTTCGCGAACAACCCCGGACAGGTTACGCCCTCGCGCACCGCGCAGTTCAGGAAATAGAGATTGCGATACCAGATACGCTCAAGCTCCACATCGCCCAGTGCCACGCCGGAACAGGACCAGTAGTCAATCCAGCTCGCCATCGCTGATTCACGAGCCACGGCAAAGCCCGCCAGGACCGGCGGGGGAACCGCCGCCGGAGTCTCCTCAGGGATCGTGCTGGCCAAGCCCTCGTCAATCTGCACCACGGCCACGAAGGGACCTGTTGACGTGATCCGTCGCTCCAGAGGCCCCATCTCCCCCCAGGTGCCATTGACCTGCAGCCGACTGTCCATGGATAACTTGCCGGACAGCCGGACCTGCAACCGGAATGCCTTGTCGGCGGGATGCGCGGCTCCGGGGTTTCCATCCACAGGTTCCAGTCGCGGCAATACCTGCCGGAACGACACGCATCCCTCCGCTTCCGAAACCCGGCGGGTGAAGGCTGGCAGATCCGCCGGCGTCTCGGCATCCGGCACCAGCCTGACCCGGTCAAAGGGGGAATCCACTGGTGCCCCGTCTACATCCACGGTTCGAAGCCACAGCCGATCCCACGTCATCTCGCAGAAAATATCCAGGAATCGGGGAGCGCCTCCAACCAGCAGATTGACCCGGCAGGCCCCGTCGGCGATATTCAGATGGTAGCCAAGCGCCTCCACCTTGCGGCGATCGAACCCCAGCACCAGGGTCCCGCAGGGAAACGGCCTCGGATAGGGCTTGCGATAATTTTCCTGGGCGATCTTGAGATACTCGGCATACCAGGGATCCTCCGTGAGCAGCTTATGGGAAGCGGGGATCGCCTTGACCTTCTCGAAGATTTCCTTGAATGTCCCGATCTTATCCTTGTTGTTCTCGGCCAGGCGGATATCCCAGACATTGTTGTGCCCGAAGTGGATCATCACCGCGTCAGGCCGGACACACACAACCGCCCCCATGCCCCCATTCCCGAGAATGGCACCCTCGAAGAAATTCACCGACGGCGATTCACGGACAAGCGCATGACTGGCGGCACGATCAGAACTATTCAGCACATGGCCTCTCAGTTCGCATCGTCCACTGATTTGACGGCCTCTTTGTCAGGAACGCCGGGCAAAGACTGAGGTTTCGGTGCCACCTCTTCCGCAGGCTGGGCCGGTGAAGGCGAGGGATTATACTTGATGCCGTACTTGGTCACGATTTTCCTGGCATCCGTATCCGTCTTCGCCAGCGTCATAAGATCCATCACCATGGCTTGGAACTTGGCCTCCGCCTGCACCGCCTGCGTCTCCAGCAGTTCCTGCTGCTCGGCAACCCGGACCGATCCGATATATTGCCGCACGGTCAGCGATACCTGCCATCCCAGAAAGACAGTAAGGCTCAGTGTCACCAGGCAGAACGGCCAGAACAACGTCAAACGATCTGCATTTCCTTGGTTATTATTCATTACTTCACCCCTTCCTCTCCGGTGCCATCAGTTGTTTTGTCATCCTTTTTCGCAGCCGATCCGGCCACGGCAGCAGCGCCCGGCTTTACCTGGAATCCATGCTTCTCCAGAAGTCGACGCATCTTGCCGTTCTCGGCCGCCACATCCGCCATGTCCTTCAAGACCTCTCCACTGATCTGCTGCGCCTGCTGCCCCAGTATCCCCTGGTTGAGTTTCTGCTGCTGAGCCTGCAGCTTCCCCTGCATCCGCATGTTGGTCTGCCCCATCGTGATCAACCCTACGGTGAGCACGGTGCAAACAACTGAAAGCAATAAGATAAGAAAGTACTGCCCCTGTCTCATTCCTGCTGTCCTCCTTTCAAACTGAACACGCCATTCGTATAAGTAATGCAAGACCAATCTACCATGCCCCGCCATCATAACTCCAGCGCTTTTTTCGGGGCTTTGGATGGGCATCATCCAGCTTGAGACTCATTCAGCTAGTCCAGCGACCCACTGCGGGCGAGATAGTACAACACATCGCCGCTTTCCACCAAGACGTTCAGCCCGATGTCACCGACGCCACAGGGCATTGATTTCGACGCACCCCGGCTGGGTGTCGTCCAAATCACATTGTATGCATCCATCCTCGCCTCAATATTCATGCCCAAGGCCTTCCAGTCTTGATAAACCTGCGGTCACATCGGAAGAAAGCATCAGTTTACCGTCGACGATTTTCATTTGCATCATGAAATCCCATCCATAGATGTGCTACTGGATCCACTGGAATCAGCCGGCTTGTTCCTAATCATGGCCCCGACTTGCCGGAGAGTCCTCACGTCAATGTCGCGCAGCCTGCCGTTGTAATCAGGCCCGACATCGAGCGAGAAAAGGTTGCCGTACTTCACGGCCCCCAGATAATCCCGGTACAGCTTTTCGGAGGAATGGCACAGGCCATCATGCTCGGGCAGTGAATAGAACCACATTGCCCCACCCTTGTGCTTCGGCAGGATGGGGTACGTGAATTCCGCCAGGAGGTAGTTTCCCGCCACCGTCTCCCGCATATGCGGCCCTGCCGCCGTCTGATCCTCCAGCGGGCCGGGCCAGCCATCCTCACCCAGGCGGATGTCCGCATCGATCTGGTCGCCGTGATTGAAACCCACAAAACAGCCGGGCTGCAGGGCCTTGCAGTGGGCGACAAATTCAGCATGACTCAGACCGCCGGTGCCGGCGGCGTGATCGACCCAGAGGTACTCGACCGGACCGTAGTTGCCCAGAAGTTCGGTGAGTTGTGCCTTTTCTCTCGCGGCATCCTGCCCCGAGCCGTCTAGCGCTCCATCCCTGGCTCCGGGCCAGGTCCAGTCGCCCTCGGAAAAATACAGCGCGAGCCTAATGCCGTACCGGTCGCAACTCCCGCGCAATTCCGCCAGTACATCCCGCCCCAAGGGCGCCTTGGTGATCTTGCGATCCGTGGTTTCCGTGTCCCAGAGACAAAACCCGTCGTGGTGTTTCGCCAGGAACAGGATGTAGCCCATGCCCGCCTCTTTGGCGGTGCGCGCCCACTGGTCCGTGTCGATATCGTCCGCCCTGAAAAATGAGACGTCCGCAACCCCCGAAGTCCACTCCTTGCCGGAGAAGGTACTGAAGCTCCAGCAGATGAACATCCCCCACCGGAGACGCTTGAGGTCCTCCGCGCGCCGCATCATGTCGAGCGACGGGATTATTGCCGGAAGAACTACCGCCGCCGCATCAGCCATTGCGGGCAGGGTGTGGGGCACAGTTTGTTGATGGTCAACGCGCGTGTCGACCAAGGCTTCTTCGGCCGGCACATTAACGCGATTCTGTTTCTTGTCTTCCTCGTTCTTCATATCGCCTTGTTCTTCCACTCTTCATAATTCATCAGTCCTCTTTATAAACTAATTCAGCATGATTGCACCACCACAAGTCAACAGGACGAAGAACACCTTACGTAAAGAAAAGGGTTCACGCCCGAGACTCAGGGCAATCAGGACAGCAAAGACCGGCGACAGCGAGGATAGCGCACTGACCGTCACCAGGGAGCCCTTGGTCATGGCATACACATAGGCGGCAAATCCGACGGTTTCGATCGACAGGATCCAGGCCAGCGATTTCATATCCTTGAGCGGCATGACAATCCGTTCACGTTTAACCCCGGACAGCATGGCCAAGGAGGGCGCAATCACGAGCGCCAATGACATCCGGACCGTATTGGCAACACCGATATTCACACCGCTTCCGCCGTAGCGGATCCCGAAAATGGCCAGTGCAAAAAGGATGGAGGCCAGCAGCGCAATGGCGATACCCACCAGACCACCGAAACTCAACAGGGATACTCCCGGTTTGCTTTCAGGTTGGTGTGCCTGGGTTTCGGACAAGTAGATAAGGGCCGCCACCCCGGTCAGCACCATGGCAAGTCCGGCCCCCTGGACCCAACGGAGAGCCCCCCCTTGGAAGAGCAACCACAACGCCGTCCAAAGCGGATAAAGCCCGGCAATGGTCAAGGAGGTGGGCACCCCGATGCGCCGGGACGCCAGCAGCAGCAGACCGTCCGCACAGCCCTGGCTTCCTACCGAGGCAACGGCCAGCCACCCGATGGATTTCCAGGTCAGATCGGAAAAGCCGCCCGCACTCCCGGGATGGGCAAGCTCCAGAACCAGCGCCCAGCCAAGGAACAGGGGCAGCGCAAAGCCGGCCCGCAGAACACTGACCGCCGCCCAGGAATATCGCTGGGAAACGGGGGTATACACGCTGGTGCCCAGCGCATAGCCAAAAGCGGCATAAAGGGCACAGAACGAAGGAAAAACACTAATCATTAGACACCTGCCACCACTCGGTTGACGACATTCACCGGATTCCCTGCCAGGCAGGACTCGATATTACGGACCAGTTCTTCACCCAGCCGCTGGTAGGCCTCGGTCGTATTGTAGGCATTATACGGCGACAGGATGACATTGGGCAATTGCCCCAGCGCCGCCATGATGTCAGCCGGCACGGACACCAGCGGGTGATCCCCGAACACGTCCAACGCCAGGCCGGCCAGGGGCTTTTCGCGCATCCGCTTCAACAAGGCGAGCTCGTCGACCACACTGCCCCGCGCAGTGTTGATGAGGAATGCCTCATTCTTAATCAGATTCAGCCTGCGCTCATCAATCAAGCCACGGGTCGAAGGCATCAGTGGCACATGGATCGTGATGACATCCGACGTAGCCAGCAGAGCGTCCAGCTGCTCGCTGGTGTGGTCCCTGTCCAACCACTGGACCCGCATACCGATCGCCTCGGCCAGTGCGGCCACCCGTTTGCCGATATTGCCTAAACCGATGATACCTAGTTGCCGCCCCCGCAATTCGGCATTCATGAACACGCCGCACTTCCAGGGGTGCGTCTCGATATAGCGCTGACCATCGACGAGGTGCTTGGCCAAGGCAAACATGAAGGCCATGACATGTTCCGCCACGGCTGCCACATTATAGGTCGGGCAATTCAAAACCTTGATATTGCGTTTAGACGCCGCGGCGACATCGATCCAGTCATAGCCCACACCGGGCGAAATGATGTATTGCAGACGGGGGCAGCCTTCCATCATCTTACCGGTGAACGCCGTCCAACTGGCCGTGCAGATCTGCGCATCGGCCACGCGGCGCTGGAACTCATCCGGGTCGGGACGGTCGTTAAACACCTCTACCTTGATCCTGGAATGAATGGCCGCCCAGGTTTGACTGGAAAAGTCCAACTGATCGGGAATCACTATATTCATGGATTGAGCTCCGTAAAATCCTTGACGGCCTGTACAAAGTTCCCGACATGGGCCTCGTCCGGCACCGAAGGGCGCAGCGTGTTTTCCAACACCCCGCCGCTCAGCGCCCGCACGGCAAACCCTCCCTTTTCAAGCAGGTACTTCGCCAGCGCTGGCCCTTTCGGATGCCGCATGAGGATAAAGTTGGTGCAGGTGGGAAACACCTCAATACCCTTGATTTCCTTTAACCGGGCCACCCAATCGGCCTTGATGCGCATGGTTTCAGAAACGCGGCGGCGCATGCTGTCAGTCTGTTCGGTCAGCATCCACTCCCCCAGATACTGCGAAATAATCGACATCCGGTAAGTCCGGACCTTGGCCAAATTATAAATAATATCAGGATGGGCCACAATCGCGCCAACCCGCAACCCCGCCGCGCCAAAGGCCTTGGACATGGTCCGGAGCACGATCAGGTTGGGGAACTTCGGGGTTTCCTGCACGAAAGACGGCACGCCCATGGCTTCGGCAAACTCCTGGTACGCCTCGTCGATGATCACCGTCCCCTGGTAGATATCCAAGAACTCCTTGATCCAGGCGGCGGGGAGTACGGAACCGGTCGGATTGTTCGGATTGCAGATGATGGCGATATCAGAATCCATGACCGCCGGGGCAAACAGCGCCTGCCGCATTCTCGCATCATATCCGTCAGAGGGCAACGGCATGGCATACGGAACACCGGTCGCGCTGAAAAGGGAAATACATTTCTCAAAGAGGTAGTAACTGGGCGAGGGATAGGCGATGCGCTTGTTTTCGGTAAAACAGGCCAGCGCGAGCATCAGAATGGATTCACTGGAACCCGAGGTGATCTCCACATCCTGGTGCGGCACGCCCAGGTAGTCGGCATAGGCCTGGATCAATCCGACCGGGTTGACTTCACCATACCAGTGCAGGCTTCGCCTTTCCTTGAGCAGCTTGCGCACCCGCTCGGCAAACAGATCCGCAAAGCCATCGTCGTGCGCCAATCCCTCATTGAGATACAACCGAACCACGTCCGTGTGATCGGTTGGATCAAATGGTTCAAGATGCTGCAGGCCCTTGCGGAAAAGTGTTTCTTGATTCGTCATTCCATTCTTCTTTCCATCGTTACTCACGGCAAACCTTACGCCTAGCCTGTAGTAAATCGACTCGATTATAGGTGAATCCGCGTTTATTGTCTTTACGGATTTGTAGCATTCTCCTTCTGATGTCGCTGATTTAATCAGGTACCGCGTCGGTTTTCAACGGATTTCAATGTTTGTGGAATTCAGGGAACGCACCCGGTTTAGCCGTTAATTGCAGAAGCGCGTAATAACGAGTGAGACGCATATGATTACTGAAAATAGGGTGTTACGAAGTCTCGGTGTGGTTTGGCAGGCTTGCATGCCGGACACAAGCGAGATCAACTTCCTGGGTTTCTGCGGATATTATCAAATCATGATATTATCAAATCATGACCACCAATAGGAAAAGGATTGAATTTGTAGGCCGGCTGGGCATGGGGCGCTGCGGCCTGTTTCCTTAAAGCGGTTCAGCATGTCGCACAGCCGGGTCACCGCGTCATCTCGGTCATTCCAAAGGTTGTGCTGTTCAGCGGGATCGACGCTCAGGTCATACAATTGGCCCGGAGAATCAGGTTGTGGATGGGTGCCGCGGGGCGTCGGTCAGCCGCCGGAATCGGCACAGTCAAAGATGGCCTTCCAGTTGCCCTGTCGCTTGCTAATGCAGGCCGTGTGATAGCCCTGCTTCTTCAGCAGGGAGGCCACGGTCGGGCGCTCCGGCTCAATCAATGGTGGGGAATACCCGCATCGCCATACCCCATATCGTCAGCCATGATAAAAACGATATTCGGAAGCGCTGCCATTCTTAGCCTCTGGGATCTACCTCAACCTTGATCACTGGAAGCAGAAGGCCACTGGCCTCTTTTGGAAAGGAGACCCAGGTTCCGCAATCGGACGACTGGGTTCTGACGGGTTGACCGCTCTCAAGAATAATGGCACGGGTGACCTTGCTAACCAATCCGTTCACAAAAAGGGCCGTACCGGGCGTCACATTCCATAAATGAAGGTACCATAAGGTCGCCTCGCCGGCCTTGCGGATGGTAATCCTCCCCCACTCCACAGTCCCCACCGGACTTGCGGCCGTCCCGTAGATCGATTCACCATTCACGTCCATCCAGCAGCCAATCTCGCGGAGTCGACGCAGTGCCGCCGGTTGAAATGTCCCGTCCGGCATAGGGCCCACATTGAGCTGGTAGTTGCCACCGAGGGACGCGTTACCGACAAGATACTTAATCAGTTGCCCGGTGGATTTCCATTCGTAGTCAAGCTTGTGGTACGCCCAGGAATGGTTAAGGGTGCCCGATGTCTCCCAGGCTTTTTCAAACGTTGTATTGGGATAACAGTTGTCCATCATGGAAAGGTAGTCGCAACGGTCTGATGGTGACTCAAAATTGATCCGGCTGTTGACGAGACAGGACGAACTACAAGAATGGACCAACCCGATCATCTCTTCCTGTCGCCGGGGTGTCATGTATTCGCTGGAATATTTTCCCCAGGTGTCGAACCAGAGAAAGGCGGGGTCGTAGCTCTCGATCAGCTCCCTGACCTGGGGCAGACACTTCCCCTGCCAGTAGGCTTCGAACGCTTCTTGTGAGGGGTGGGTGTATTCCCTCGCGGCAACCTCATCATCGATCTGAACCTCATCCTGATAACTCACGTCCCCGCCAGTTCCATCCCAGTCCATCCAGTGAGAGTAGTAGAAGCCGAGTTTGATACCGTGTTCGCGGCACGCGGTAGCGAGTTCTCCGAGGATGTCTCGCCCGAATGGCGTGGCGTCAACAACGTTATAATCCGACACACGTGTCGGCCAGAGACAGAAGCCGTCGTGGTGCTTGGCTGTGATGAGAAAATACCGCATGCCCGCCTGTTTCGCTGCACGTATCCATTCATCCGCATTGAAGCGGGAGGGATTGAACGATTTTGCCAGTTCCCGATACTCGGCGCGGGGCACGGGAACGGAAGCCTGCAACCACTCAGAGTAGCTCTTCCGGATCTTCTTTCCTTTCCAGACACCAGCAGGTACCGAGTAAAGCCCCCAGTGAATGAACATTCCGAACCGATCGTGTGTAAACCATGTCGTATCAGCCATATTATGCTCCAGTAATCACGTCGCCTGAACTTGAATCGCGTCGGTCATTTATATGCTAAAGTTGTCGTAGAAATCCTGATCCAACTGATAGTACTCGTGCGAGTGATCTTCCACGGGGATGAACTCGACCAACTGAACAGCATTCTTCCCCAGTCTAAGATCGAGGCAACTGCTACCGTCACTCTGGGTGACATTATGATGACGGCATAGTGGTCTGCTTGCCTCTCGCAGACACTCGATGTCTTTCCGTGATGGATTACGTTCCCTGCCCCGCAATACCCAAGCGCGGTAGGGGTTGGCATGCTCCTCGTCCAACAGGAGGGTTCGTGCCACATAGGGTTGACTTTGCTGCGGCAGTCTCACACGGACATCCATGTCCTGGGAGGCACGCGCCTTGCAATTGGGATTCCATAGCACGCCAACGATGTGCCCATCTTCCCTTCGCGTAAAAAGGGAGTTCTCCGTGCGGTCCAAAACCGTTTCCCCGAGTTGCGAAAAGAATTGGAACATGTTGAAGGTCGGCTTGGGAATGTCGTGGATGTTGATCATGCCGAAACCACCATGGAATTCGGCCCGCGGAATCGTCTCTTCCACGAAGATATCGGAAACCGCCCAATAAGAAAGGCTGTCAGGAGCCTGCGCCTCGCTCAGGGTACGGGCCAGGTAGGCCGCATTGAACGGGATATCATGGATAATCTCGTGAGTAGAGGTCGTACTGTTATACTCGGTTATATGCAAAGGCAACCCAGGGATGGGAGAGTTGTCGATCTCTTCACGCATCTGCTGGAAACGTGTGGGCAGAAAGGTTGGTGCCCTCAGTTCGTGATAGGTGAACTCGCCTCGACGATCTGACGATTGGACCGCATAGGAATGACTGGTCACAAAATCGACCGGTGTCTTCGTTTCATGGCAGAAGCGTAGAAAGGCATTGATATGCGCTTCAGTCCGGCCTGCCGTTGCCGGTCCTCCAACCCTGAAATCCTTATCAGCGGCTTTAACCGTCCTTGCGGTGTGCGCATAGAGCTTGTGGTATTCCTCCATGGTCGATGGCCAGAAACCATGCAGATTGGGTTCATTCCACACCTCATAATACCAGGTACGCATCTCCTTCCTGCCGTACCGCTTGATACAGTGATTCATCAGCGATTCAATAAGGTCCTCCCACAGGCCATAGTCGCGTGGTGGCGTCGTATTCGCCTTCCAGCGCATCAGCGTGTGGTCGCCGCTCGCCAGCAATCTCGGCATAAAGCCTATTTCAAGAAAGGGACGAATACCGATATCCAGCAAGCGGTCGAAGATGAGGTCAATGAAGGCAAAGTTGTGCATGATGTCACCCGCACCGGCAAGAGCATTGTTGTCAAAGCCTAAGTCGTCAGGATTCTGCCCAAGGGGGCCTTGGTTGGCCCAGGAGCATAAGTCGGGCGAACCGGAAAGCAAGCCATG
>JAIFLS010000088.1 GCA_020048935.1 bacterium
CAATCTGTCCGGCACCACGCCCACGATTGACACGGGAAACCTGACCGCAACCATCAATGCGAAAATCACCGGCAGCGCGGGCCTGACCAAAGCCGGCACGGTCGGCGTATCTGCGGGGGGCATGCTCAACCTCAATGGCGACAATACCTACACTGGTATTACCGCCATTGATAATGGTACCGTCACCATCACTCACGGCAACGCGCTGGGTGCTACCGGAACCGGCAACCACACCACGATCGTGGCCGACGGTGGGGCTACCGGTTCCGGTGGCAATGCGTTGCAGATCACCAGCAGCTTGTCCTCAGCGGAAGATATCACCATCACCGGCCTCACCGAGCAGTCCAGTGGTTACAACGGTGCCATTTTTGGCAATGTCAACGGCGGGACCATCACGCTGAGCGGCAATATCACCCTGAATGGTTCCGGTGCCATCCGCCTCCAATCTAGCGCTGGCTCTCTTATATTTTCCGGCAGCATTACCAATCTTGGCACCGGCAAAGACTTATCTTTGCAAGTCAACACAGGTCAATCCCTCACCGTCAACAACGCCATCGCAAACAACGGTAACAATCTGAACATCTACGGCACTTACAACACCACTGCGAGGACAGGCACAACCACACTCAAAGGCGTAAGTGGCACCGGGATCGGCAACACGCTCGTCTCCCAAGCGGCCAAGCTCGTGCTTGGAGTGACCGACGCGCTCAATACCACAGGCAATCTCACCTTGGGCGCCGCGAACACTGCAGAGGACGATGCTCTCGTCGATCTCGCCGGTTTCAGCCAGACGGTGAACTCGCTCAACGGTGTATTAAGCGGTTCTAACACCGCCCGTACCATCACCAACTCTGTCACTGGGGCCAGCGTCCTTGCCGTAGGCAACGGCGGTGGCTCTGGCACCTTCAATGGCGAGCTTACGGACGGCGGGGTTGGCAAGACACTGGCCCTCGTCAAAACCGGTGCCGGCACCCAGACGCTCCCCGGCGACAACTCCTATATCGGCGGCACGACAATTAATGCTGGCACGGTCAAACTGGGTCATAACAACGGGTTGGGAAGCAGTGGCGGATCGCTGGCATTTACCGGTGCCTCTACTCTTGATCTGGCGACGTATAGTCCTACGGTCGGGGCGCTGTCGAGCAGCTCCGGTTACGGAATCATTACGTCAAGTAGTGGTGCTTCGACACCGACCTTCACGGTGAACCAGGCGACGGATACGGAGTTTAGCGGCGTCATTAACAATGGCAGCGGAACGCTGGCTCTCTCCAAGAGCGGCAGCGGGGCGTTGACATTATCTGGCACGAATTCCTTCGCTGGCGCAACGACCATCAGCGCAGGCAAACTCGTGGGCGTGGTGGGTGGTTCCTGCAGCAACAGCGCCGTTACGGTCTCGGCAGGCACACTCAGTATTTCAGTCACCGACACCAATGCGCAGTGGGTGTGCAAGAGTTTGAGCCATACCGGAGCCAGCACGCTGGAGTTTGCTTTCGGCACGAACGTGCCCGGCACCACCGTTGCGCCGCTGCAGGTGAATGGCAACGTCACAATCTCTGTTACACCTACCGTTTCCTGCACGGGAGCTGGACTGACTGGCCTGGCCGCAGGCCTTTATCCGTTGATCAAGTGGACAGGGACATTCTCCGGCGTGTTCCCCACCGCTGTGACGCTGGCCAGCGGGACGGGTGCCCTGATCAAGGATGACACGAATAAGACCCTGTGGCTGAATATCTTGGGCGCCAGAGGTGCGTTGACATGGCAAGGGCCGACGGGTAGTGAATGGAATGTCAATCAAAGCGATAATACCATCTGGGAGGATGCCACTCTTGCTACCACTTACTATCAGGAAACCACTATTGGTGGCGCATTGGTTTGCGATAGCGTTGTTTTCACGAATACCGGTGCTGGCACTGTCTCGTTGAACTCAACAGTGAGCCCCTCTACCCTCTCTTTCAATGCGACGGGTAACTACACCCTCTCTGGCAGTGGCAGTATTGCTGGTCTCTGTGGCCTGACCAAGTCTGGTTCTGGAACGCTGACGCTGGAGACTGCCAATACCTATACCGGCGGCACCACCATCAATGCTGGCACACTTACTTTCGGGCATGCCACGGATACGCTCGCGGACACGGGGGCGGTCACGGTCAACGGCGGCACGCTCGGTCTTGGAGCTAACACGGACACCGTCGGAGCGGTTACGATTGTCAGCGGCAGTATCACTGGCACTGGGGGTGTGCTTGCTGGCGCTTCTTATGCTGTTCAAGGTGCGACCACCATGTCTGCTATCCTCGGTGGCACGGGGGGGCTCACCAAAACCACTGCCAGCACCGTCACCCTCTCCGCAGCTAATACGTATTCCGGCGGCACCACCATCAATGCTGGCACACTTACTCTCGGGCATGCCACGGATACGCTCGCGGACACGGGTGCGGTCACGGTCAACGGTGGCACGCTCGGTCTTGGTGCTAACTCGGACACGGTTGGAGATGTGACGCTCATTAGCGGCACCATCTCCAGCGGCACAGGCCTCCTTACCCCATCCTCGGTCGATGCGCAAAGCGGAACCATTTCCGCCATTCTCGGCGGCTCTGGGGCAATCACCAAGAGCACCAGCGCTTGGCTTACCCTCTTGGGGAATAATACGTTTTCTGGTGGCGTCATGTTCAACGCAGGCCAGCTTGAATTGGACTCCGATGCCCAAGTCTTGGGCACCGGCACCTTGACTATCAATGGCGGCAACAAGATCAGCGCGTATAATAACTATCAAGCTTCCACCATAGCCAATGCCCAAATCTGGAATGGCAGCTTCTCGGTCGACCGTTCAGGCGTAGGAAGTGGCTCCTTCACGTTTACTGGCGGGATTACGCTGGGGAATAGTGTCACGGTTTCCGCCATAAGAGGTGAGGCCCTGACCGTGAGCGGAGTGATTGACGATGGCGCCAGCACCTTTGGTCTTACGCTCGCAGGCGGCAGCACTGGTGCCATTACACTGTCGGGTGCAAACACCTATAAAGGCGGCACAACGGTTTCCAGCAGCAATCCTGTTAATATCAACAACGGCGGCAGCGGCGGGACGAGTTCAGCCATCGGCACAGGAGCCCTCACTCTCAGTTACAATGGCGGCACGATCGACAACACCTCCGCCAGCGCGGTCACCCTGAGCCCCAACAATGTCTTCGCCTTCACCGCCAACACGACCTTCACGGGTACGAGAGACCTGAGCAATGGTACCGGCACATTCACCATCAACGGTACCCGCACGATCACCGTCAGCGCCAACAAGCTGACCTTGGGCGGCAACCAGACCGCCGTTGTCGCGGGGGGTATCTTCAAGGCAGGCAATGGCACTCTTGCACTGCTCGGTTCGGGCGTGCAAACCGGTAACGCCGGCGTCAACGCCGGCGTTCTGGAAATCGGCGTCATGGCCAACGGCGGTGTAGCCAGCAGCATTGGAAAGACATCCAGTGCGGCAGCCAGCTTCGCCTTTGGCGCGCCTACCGCTACTCTCCGCTATGTGGGCAGCACGGATACCAGCACGGACCACGCCTTCACCCTCAGCAGCGGCGCGGGCGGTGGCGCGACCATCGAATCCTCTGGCTCAGGCGCCCTTTCGTTCAATACCCCAGCAACTGCCCTCGCCTACGGGACGGCTGACCAAACAAGGACACTGACCCTCGGCGGAACCAACACCGGAGCGAATACTTTCGGTAAAGTCATTGCCAACAACGGCACGGCAGCAACCAGCCTAGTCAAGGCTGGCGCTGGTACTTGGGTGCTGAACCAAGTAAATACCTACACCGGAGCGACCACCATCAATGCGGGTACGCTGCTGGTCAACGGTTCAGTCGTTAGTGCCGTTACCGTCAACGGAGGGATTCTCGGCGGGACGGGGTCGATTACCGGCACAGTGACGGTGACATCCACTGGTAGCGTCGCACCCGGCTCCGGTGGGGTGGGGACGCTCTCGATCGATGGAACCATGGATATCTCGGCGATGGCTGTTGGTGCCACAAGTAATCTGGTTTTCGACCTGGCCACGATCGCCGCGAGCGACAAGATCGCCGTTACGGGTGCGTTGACGATGGGTGATGGAGAATTGGGGTTCAGCGATTTCACTTTCTCAAGCTCCGGTAGCCTTGATTCCGGAACCTATAAGCTGATCACCAGCGGGGGAATAACCAACACGCTCAACAGCACCAACTTTGTCGGTACGGTGGGGTCCCAAAATGTAACCCTGCAGATCGCCGGAAACGATCTTGAGCTTGTGGTTGCCTCGTCGGGTACCGTGTTCAAGTTCCGGTAAGCTTTGTTGTAAGCTTTGCGATCTTGGGATCTTGAGGCGGGGACGCCGAACGGTAAATATTCTCACTGCGCGAAGGTCGCCAAGCTGGTCCTCTGACAAAGGTTAGCGGAAGGAAATGCTTTGAGCCTTGGAGTCTTTGAGGTTAGATCGGCTGTTGGGTAGTCGGGAGCGAATGAATTTCCGTAACCGCGCCGGGTGCGGGTGCCGATCATTGTTTCTCCGTCGGGATCACTTCGTTCTGTCAAGGATTTCGCCCCAGTTGTTGGTGGATTGTCGCGATAGCAGACAAAACTAAACGCAAAAGTACTCTATCCTGGCATATCCCTGGGTGTTATTGTTTTCAATATCAGCAAGGGAGGGTTTGGGATGAGCAACGGGAAGATCAAGGCACAGGTTCGGGTATGGGCAGGGATGCTGCTTGCACTGTTGGCGGCGCTGTCGCCAGTTCAGGCCCAGGTCATCAAGGTCCAGATTTTCGGTCCGGCGGATTTGTACTCAATAAGACACAATACAGCCATACCTATGTGCCCGGAAGGGGTGGAGAACTTATGAAGAGTAAATATCTCAGTGCATGCATGGTCTTCGTGCTTATGGTTTGCTCGGCAAGAGCAAATCTCGATATTCTTGTGTTAGGCTCAAGCAGCTCGTTTTCTGATGGTAATGAATCTGGCGTGATCCAGCAGAAGGCGTTTAGTCCGATGAACGTCGCCACCCAGCTGCGAAGTATTCTTGCAGGTGACCCGGCAATCAGCGAGACGGTTAATGTCGTTGTAGAGGATATTTACACGAACAAAACCATGAATACCTATATCGGAGAGGGTGCGGCCCTCTGGAGTTTTGATTTCCGCCGCTACAGCCTAGCGCAATATTATATGTGGCCTGATGGGAAGACCAACAGGTTGGCGAACCTGCGCGGAGATGGAGGGACTAACTGGGATTACGTCGTGATCATGGAAGATCCCTACATTATGGCCAACATGCCAGGCATGTATGCCGAAGGCGTGAATCTGATTTCGGATGAGGTTGCCCAGGGGACAGCCCAACTGGTGCTTCTGGCACAGTGGCCTGAAAACAGTTCCTCATGGACAGCTACCAATTTCAACGAGATCGTCTACCGTGCAGGCAACTCTGGTGGTCTTGCCGTGGTGCCGGCCGGTAAGGCGTGGTCCACCCTTTCTCCCCAGGATACTTCCACGAGTCATCCGACGCCCAAAGGCGCTTATCTAGCAGCTTCTTGCATCTATAGTAAACTGTTTAAGCGGAATGCGGCGACCTCGAGTTACACGTATAATGATAGCATCGCAGACCACGCACTCAGCGTAGTTCTGGCAAATCAGGGCGTTTCACAGTATTCAGGAATCTACACAAACATCAACCCGTTCCAGATGAAATATCTGACCAAGCGTTACATCCGATTCAACCAAACGGGAACAAGTTCGGAAAACTGGATACAGCCCGCTCTCGAGTCGGCCATGACGCGGTGCAAAGTGACCTTCACGAAATACGCAGCCCCCGGCACCTGGCCGGTGGGGATTGCGCCGATTGATTTCAATTATGGTCGCGGCAACGACATATTCGAGGATGACAAGGATTACAATGTTGATCCAGCTTTGTACGACAGATCGTACGGATTCCCCATGCAGGATCATCCCGCTTCGGGCAACGCGACCATGCTATCTGGCATCGATAAGCGTTATGAGAACGGCTATTGGTACGAGGATGGCACAGATCTTGGCATCGCCTATAACATGATCCGGCCTGGAACCCGGGAACTGAGCCTGCCCGAGGATGTCAGGTGCATCCCGATCCGGTTGATGTTTGCTAAAATGAATCATCTCAGGCCGGGGATGAGTGCCTGGAGGGACTACTGGCACATGTCCTATTACCTTGACGAAGCTTCGGGGACATTCACGTACACCCTACTCTCCGGCCGGTGTCCGGTTGATCCTGAGCCGACGCCTGTAGATACAGACGCCTGGTACAGGTGGCTGGGACGAAAGACCGGGTACGAGACGGCATGGCGCCTGTCTCATCTCACAACACGGGTACCTGGTTTCCAGGTGATGCCTTCATCGACAACCGCCTTGACAGTCGCACCCGCGACACGCGGAACGAATACGGTGCTATTTGTTTTTCCGCCCCAGAGCAATGTCACGGTCCAAGTCACGGTGGACAATCCCAAAGCTGTGATTGTGAACCCGCATTCGTTGACCTTCACGACAAACAACTACAATCAGGCGCAGACGGTCATTTTCACGGGCCTGCCTGGAGCGACTAATAGTGATGCCTTTAATTTGCAGTACAGCACCTCGTCCGGTGATGAGGTCTATAATGGTCTATCCGACTCATGGGCATATTCAACGGTACGCACGGTGACGCAGGCGACTGTCTTGAGCGAAAAGGGAACGAATTCGGTAACGTGTGGGAAGAACACGCCTCTTACGATTCATACCGGCTTAACCGGTATGGCGTCGAGCAACACGGTATTTGCGGGACCGATCAACGGTTCAATGTCCTGGTCGGGTACAAACATGGTGTACACGCCGGCTGTTGCGTACCTTGGCGCCGACAGCTTTGCCTATGCCGTGAATTACGGAGGCACCGTTACGCGCGGGTATGTGATGATCACCGTAGTTCCTTCGTCGAACGAGGTCCTGACGGTGGTATCCCGGTGGGGCGGGGCAAGTCCCGGTACAACGCTTACTAATTCGGGCTCGGCGTTGAGTTTCTTCCTGACGAATTCCCCGAGCGTCAACGGAACTACGCAGTACGTAGCCAATGGCGGAGCCGTTGTCGGGAACGAATATGTCCAGGTGAACCCGACGAACATCACGCTGACATTGACAAACAGTGCTACGCTGACCTGGGCCTGGAGCACGAACTACTGGCTGGCCTTCGTCACGAACGGGGCGGGTTCCGTTAACGGGGCGAGCGGTTGGCAGGGCGCTGGCAGCAACGTGGCGATCACAGCCACCGCATCAAACTTGTGGACCTTTACAGGATGGAGCGGCGATACGGGTAGCTGCAGTATTGCCGGCAGTGTAATCACGGCGCCAATGACCCAGGCGCGAAGAATCACTGCAAGTTTTGTGTCGATGGTTCCACTCGTAGTGAACAATTCCAGCGGTGCGATAAACCAGGGCTTGGGTTCAGCCACACTACAAGGGCTGCAGGCGTCCGGGGGCGTAGCGAATGCATGGATTTGCTGGGGTGATAATGATGCTGGCTCCGGCAGTACCGGTGCCTGGGATAAGGTAGAGGCCGTGGGGGCCGTGAGCCAGGGTGTTGTCTTTACAGCTCCGGTTGCAGGACTTGCCACGAACAGAACCTATTTCTATCGCTGCTTTGTCACCAACGCAGCCGCACAGGCCTGGTCCGCTTCGGCCTCCATCTTTAATGCCACGCCGGTTGCCGACGGCCTTGTGGCGATAAATTCAGGCGGCACCGTTACGAACTATACACTTAACGGAACGAACTACTTGGCGCACATATTCACCAACAGCGGCACACTCACCGCTCTGCTCAGCAGCAATGTCGAAGTGCTGGTGGTGGCGGGTGGCGGTGGTGGCGGCGGCGCTAGCGGTCCTTACGGCAGCGGCGGTGGTGGCGGCGGTTTGATCTACTCGAACGCGTATCCGGTGGTTGCAGGTAGCAATTACACCATCATCGTCGGCGGCGGCGGAGCGGGTAACAATAACGGTGTAGGCGCAAACGGGACGAACTCAGTCTTCGGTTCATTGACCGCCCTTGGCGGCGGTGGCGGCAGTAGCTGCGTGACAAAGAGTGGGAGTAACGGTGGTTCCGGCGGTGGCGCATACATCGGCGGCACCGCTGGCACGGGCTTGCAGCCGGGCAGTGCCAGTGGCGGCTATGGAAATAATGGTAGCGTCGGCAGCACTGACCGTGGTGGTGGCGGTGGCGGTGCCGGGACGACTCTTCCCAATATTGATGGCGACGGTGGTTATGGTCTGGCGTTTTCAATATCAGGGTCAAACGTTTACTACGCTGGCGGCGGCAATGGGAATTGGTCGACCACAGTTGTGCCCGGCGGGGGAGGAATTGTGAATGCATCTGGCGCGCCCAATACCGGCGGTGGCGGTGGCGGAGCTAGCGCTGGGAACCCCGGCTCCGGAGGATCGGGCATTGTGATGGTGAGGTATGTGTATGGCGGTAGTGTCATCCAGAATCTGGCTCCGACCGGTATCACTAATAATGCCGCCAGTTTGAATGCGGTATTGTCTGCCGCTTCGACGAACTATGCCGTGACGGCATATTGGGGCACTATTGACGGGGGTACAAATTCGGTCGCGTGGACCTATAGTGCGTTAGTTGGTTCCTGGACCAATGTGGCCTCGGCCAATATATCGCATCCTCTGACAGGCTTGGCGGCCGGCACGACCTACTGCTATGCACTCAGGGCGGTGAACTCTGAAACGAATGTGTGGGCGCAGCCGAGTTGGCGGTTCACGACACCGGGCGTGGCATCGGTGGCAACGAGTAACGCTTATCTTGTCGGTCTTGTCCCGGGCAGCGGGACTTTGAATCCGTCTTTTGCCAGCAATGTCTTCAGCTACACCGAAACGGTTCCGTGCTCAACAACCAGTATGGTTGTCACTCCCATAGCAGCCGAGCCCAGCGCAACGATAAAGGTCAACGGCAGTGGTGTTCCTTCCGGCAGCCCTTCCGCGGCGATCAGCCTGAATGCCGGCACCAACTTGATCAATGTGGTTGTTGTCTCCCTGGATCAGACCGCGACCAACAGCTATGAGTTGACGGTCGACCGTGCTGCCCCTGGTTTCCCTGTCGTGAACAATTCCGGCGGCGCAACTAACCAGGGTGCGGGTTCTGCCACGCTACAGGGACAGCTGACTGCCGGAGGTGTGGCGGATGCCTGGATCTGCTGGGGCGACAATGATGGCGGCACCGGCAGTACCAGCGCGTGGGATTATGTCCAGACAGTTGGAGGTGTTCTTCAGGATGCTGGCTTTACATCACCGGTTGCGGGTCTTGCCACAAACAAAACCTATTTCTACCGCTGCTTTGTTACCAACTCCGCCGGACTGGCCTGGTCAGTTTCGGCCTCCAGCTTCAGCGGGACACCGGCAGGCGACAGCGGTGGCAGCGGCCTTGTTGCGACAAATTCAGGCGGCACGGTTACGAACTATACACTTAACGGAACGAACTACATGGCGCACATATTCACCAATACTGTCGGTATCGGCACATTCGCTGTTGCGGCTGGTGGCGACGTCGAAGTGCTGGTGGTGGCGGGTGGCGGTGGTGGCGGAGGCGTTTACACTTACGGCAGCGGCGGCGGTGCCGGCGGTTTGATCTACTCGAACGCATACCCAGTGGTTACAGGCAGTAACTACACGGTCACCGTCGGCGGCGGCGGAGCGGGTAACAATAACGGTGTAGGCGCAAACGGGGCGAACTCAGTCTTCGGTTCATTGACCGCCCTTGGCGGCGGTGGCGGCAGTAGCTGCGTGACAAAGACTGGGAGTAACGGTGGTTCCGGCGGTGGCGCATACATCGGAGGCACCGCTGGCACGGGCTTGCAGCCGGGCAGTGCCAGTGGCGGCTATGGGCACAATGGTAGCGTCGGCGGCACTGACCAAGGTGGCGGCGGCGGCGGTGCCGGGACGAATCTTCCCAATAGTGCTGGCGACGGTGGTTATGGTCTGGCGTTTTCAATCTCAGGTTCAAACGTTTACTACGCCGGCGGCGGCAATGGGAATTGGTCGACCACAGTTGTGCCCGGCGGGGGGGGAATTGTCAACGCAGCTGGCGCGGCCAATACCGGCGGTGGCGGTGGCGGAGCTTCCGGCGGGACCCCCGGCGCCGGCGGTTCGGGGATTGTGATTGTGCGGTATGTGCCTGGCGGCGGCAGTGTCATTCAGAATCTTGCCCCGGCCGGAATCAGTAGCAGTAACGCCACGCTAAATGCGGTATTGTTGGCCCCCTCCACGAACTATGCGGTGACCGCCTACTGGGGCACTACGGACGGCGGCACCAATGCCGGGGCGTGGACGAACAGCGTGTTATTGGGTTCATGGACCAACGTCGCCTCGACCAATATCTCCTATACGCTGACAAGTTTACCGGCCGGTACAACCTGCTACTATGCCTTCCGGGCGGTGAACGCTGAAGCGAATGTGTGGGCGCAGCCGAGCTGGCAGTTCATAACGCCGCTGGCGGGCGGGGATTTCATTACGGATTTCGACGGTGACGGTATGCCGGATGACTATGAAACGGTTAACGGGTTGAGTTCGACTAATGTCGCGGATGCCCTTTTGGATGCGGATGGCGATGGTTTCCTGAACCTCTATGAATACTGGGCGGGAACGAGCCCGACCAATGCGGCGAGCGTCTTGCGGATCACGGCGGTAGCGACGACGAATGACGACTTCCGGATCGGGTTCAGCAGCAACCAACAGCTGGAGCGCTATTGTCACCACGAACGGTATGCATGACAACGGGGTGATCCAGGTCGTGGATCCCGCCCCACCCTCCCTATCCAACCAGTTCTACCGCATCCGCCTGCTGCTGTAATCTTGACGCATGTACCCCTGCTCTGGTAGCGTTTTGAACAAGCATGCCCAATGAAAAAAAGAAAAAGAAATGGCGGGTGCGTCCTCGGGTGATCGTTTCATTGCTGTCCCGAGCCCCCCTGAATGCGATTTTGAAGCTGGCTACGGAATGGGGCTGGGATCTGCTTAGCCTCGAATTTACCCGCGGGGCGATTCCTAGGAATCCGTCCCCGCAGGGTGCTTTTATTGATTGCCTGCCGACCGACCCATTGGCGCAGCATCTGCTGGAAATAGGCTGTCCTGCTGTCCGTCTAGGGCGGGCACCCCATTTCAATGATCATCTTTTGCCAGCGGTTCTTCCGGATCACGCGGCGACGGGGGTGCTGGCCCTGGAGCATTTCGCGGAGCGGGGGTTCAGGGATGTAGGCTTTCTCGCATATGATCCGTCCAATCCCTGGGATGATGCCCATCCGCTGTATGTCGCGTTCAAAAAGCGGGCAGGTGAGCTAGGTCTTGGTTTCTACGTGCATGAATTAATCATGGGGGAATACGCGAACCCGAAGGGGGATGCTGATGATGCGGCAAAGTACGAGCGGCGAGTCGGGGAGATTGGGAAATGGCTGGCTTCGCTGCCGAAGCCTATTGGCATGCCAGTATCTGCACCATGTGCATGTCGGTTGGTTTGGCCGTGCCTGAAGAGGTTGCCTTGCTGGGCGTCGGCAACGATGCGATGACCTGCGAGCTCTCGCCTGTCGCCTTGTCGTCCATTGACACCGCAGCGGATGAGCGGGGAAGGCAGGCGGCTATCCTGTTGCGGGGCCTGATGAATGGCAACACCAGCCCCTCGCAACCGATCATGGTGCCTCCGGCGGGCGTGGTGGTGCGGCGCAGCACCGATGTGCTGGCCGTGCCTGATCCCGGGGTGGTTCGGGCGATGCGCTTCATATGGGATCATTTCGATCAAAACCTGTCGGTGGATGATGTGGCTGGCGCGGTCGGACTGTCACGTCGCAAGCTTGAGCGGGCCTTCCGCATTCATCTCAAGCGCGGCGTGAATGCCGAGTTGCGGCGCAAGCGGTTGGAGCGATTCCGTGAGTTACTGGAGACGACGGACCTGAGCATCTCTGCTATCGGCACCCTTGTAGGCTACCGATCCCGCGACTACTTGCATATGAGTTTTCGCAAGACTTATGGCGTCAGCCCCGGAGAATATCGAAAAACGTTGAAGGGGCCGTTGAGTCCCTCCGTGCCAGCGGCCGCGGTTTGAGCTTGAGGTAGTCATTATTGTCGCAATACAGGACAAGTCTCGACCGCATAATCACTCTTTCTGGTTATCTGTGGAGTGGGTACAATTTCACTAGTTATGAGGCGTGGAGTGGTGAATTTACCCTGCTTTGTAAGGTCTTGATGATAATAAATGTTGATTGCCGGGAGAACCATAATGAGAAAACAGGTTGTTGGTTTGTTGTTGTTGGGAGTCGCAGCCACTGGGGCACGTGGCGAACTGGCGGGGAATACCAACGCTTCCTTTTATAGCGATTTGTCGCTGTTCTCGACCCGGGCGGACGAAACCAAGGCGGTGCAGTCGATTGACCGGCTCGGGCCGGTGGGGATCGGTATCGAACTGCATCAGCCGAGGCGACCGGTAAATTCAAAGCCGGGCAGACCATCGAGACCATAAACGGCCATAAACTGCGGGATATTGACCCCCGTATTCAGCTCGGCGGCATTATCACGCAAGCCGAGGCTACGGACGGCAAGGTCAGGTTTATGATCAGGGACGCGCAGGAGACTGCCGCGCAGGAGGTGGTCGTTGCGATTCCGGTGCTCGGCGCCTACAGCAAGACGTGGCCGTTGAACTGCCCGAAGTCGGACAAGATCGTCCGCAACATGGCCGATTACCTGGCAAGGACGGGCAACCATGCCGGCTTCGGCTACGACCTGGGTTTGCTGTTCATGCTCTCGACGGGAGAGGAGAAGGACTTGGAGGTCGCGCGCGGCTGGGTCAGGGAGGTGGTGGCCAAGACCAAGGATTCCCCGCAAATCAATACCGCTCCCTGGTTTGCCGGTTGGAGCGGTATCGGGTTGTGCGAGTATTATCTGCGGACGGGAGACGATTCGGTTCTCCCGGTCATCGAGAAGTTGGCCGACTATCTGAAGCGCACGATGTACAACAACGGCTGGAGCTGCCGTGGCGCCGTGGAATTCAACTACTATTCAGGCGGACTGATGAATGCTGCCGGAGTGCATTGCCTCACCACCCTGCTGTTGGCGAAGGAGTGCGGGGTCAAGGTGGACGAGTACACGCTGCAGGCCTCGCTCAGGCAATTCTACCGTTTCGCCGGCCATGGGAACACGCCCTATGGCAATCACCTGCCCGAGTCAGGGTTTGTGGACAACGGCAAGGTGGGCGGTCTGGCCTTTGCCATGGCGGCGGCGGCATCCCTGACTCCAGAGGGAGAGGACTCCACCTACGCCAAGGCGCGGGACATTTCCGCGGTGAAAGGGTTTTATTCCACCTCGTGGATGTTGCACGGGCATACCGGCGGCGGCATCGGCGAGATCTGGCGTAGTGCCGCGATGGGTCTGATGGTTGACAAGACGCCGCGGAAATACCGCGAGTTCATGGACAACCGGATGTGGCACTACGAGCTGTCCCGCCGATATGACGGCTCATTCGGCATCCTCGGCGGGGAACGCTATGACGCCGATGGTGCCTGGGGGAATGCCTACCCCCTGACCTACACGATCCCGCGCAAGACCCTGCGGATCAGCGGTGCCAAGTCCACGAAATTCAGCAAGCCCTACAAGCTGCCCGAGCGACCCTGGGGCACGGCGGCGGATGAGGCGTTTCTCTCCCTGTCACCAGCTCCCGACAAGGATGGCAAGGCGCAGGACGTGGACGCCGAGAGGCTGGCGACCGATGCCGGCGCACCCATCATGTGGAAGATCAACGATACCAATTTGACGGACGAGGTGTTGCTGATGTATTGCCGGCATCCTGAGCAGGGGGTTCGGGAGATGGCATATGGCACCATTCGTGGCCAGAACCGTGATTGCCTCATCGTGGAATTGCTCAAGGACAAGGATCCGCGGGCACGGCATTCGGGGGCCATGGTTGTCAGCCTGTTTGCAGCGGGAAAGAACCGGCCCGCCGAGCCCGGGCGCATGACCGACGAGATGGCGCAGTTGCTTGTCGGGATGGTGAATGATCCGGCTGAATCGTTCTGGGGGGTGCGCAGCGCGCTCGTCGCGCTGAGCATCGCCCGTCCGGAGTTGCTGGCC
This sequence comes from bacterium, assembly GCA_020048935.1. Taxonomy (GTDB): domain Bacteria; phylum Verrucomicrobiota; class Kiritimatiellia; order UBA8416; family UBA8416; genus UBA8416. The sequence continues at coordinate 14,119 of JAIFLS010000088.1, forward strand.
CCGCATGTGGACCGGCTTTGCCATTGGCTGCAGCAAGATGAGTGGTGGCTGCAAAGTGCGGCCGTGAGTGCGGTTGCCGTGATAGCCGTGGACGAGCGGTTCTACAAGCAGGTATTGCCGGTGATCGGCCAGATGGTGGCGTCCAACCAGGTGATGTCGCTGGGCACCCGGTGGAGTGTGATGGGGCAGTTGGCATCCAAGCTCAAGGAGGCTTCGCCGGACGTGCAGGCGTTGGCTGTGCAAGTGCTGGGGGACGCCTACGCGAAGACACCGGCAAAGATGACTGCCCCAGGTGGAATGAACATGGATCCGGGTGCCGAGGTCCTGACGGAGGAGCAGGCCCAGATCCTGGCAGGAATTCCGGGCGGGCTTGACGAGCTCTACAAGCGCGCTCATGAGCGCTACCCCGGCAAGGCACTGCCACACCAGAATATCTTCATGACGGCCGACCCGGCCAAGCTCAGTGGCGACCTGAAGGCGGCCGTGACCCAGTTGATCCGTGAGCGCGTGATCCCGGAGTTCGTCGGCGCGGCCAATCATATCGCCTCGAACCGCAAACTGCTGCTGGACGAGGCCACGAGCGCCGTTCCGTTCGTCTGGAACTTCTACTATGGACGCCCCAGGATGGAGGATCTCTTGGTAATGTACAACGGCATCGGTGTGCACGACTATGACTGGCACGATTTCGGGCCGGAGCCGAGCAAAATGGAGTGGGACTACTTCTCCTTCGATCCGCCGGAGGCAAAACTCCCGGGCACCGGCACACGCTATCGCCCGGTGACCTGTCCTGCGGGTATGACCAACTGGGTTGCCGTTGATTTCGACGCGGGAAAAGCGGGATGGAAGCACGGACTTCAGCCATTTGGCCAGGTCAACGGCAAACTTGATACCACCGCCGGCAAGTGCCCCCTTCCCGTTGATTTCTGCCGTTGCGGGTACCCCATGCAGACACTCTGGGAGAAGGAGGTGCTGTTGATGCGCGGCGTCTTCGCGTTCCCGAAGTTCAAGGAAGGCTGCCGCTATCGGATTCTTGTGGGCGGCATGTCGCACGTCAACGCCGGGGAAGGTTTCCGTCTCTATGTGAACGGCAAGCCGATCTTCGAGCGTGGCACTGGAGTCGGCAAGCGTGAGGGGGCAGCGCCGATCGGCAACGACATCGACAAGGCCTGGTGGCCGGAGTTCGAGAAGCCCGTGACGATCGCGGCCACGAGTTTCCTCCAGGTTGAAAATGGCGGGAAGCAGAAAAACCGCTTTCTGGTTTGGATCCAGGAGATGAAGGCACCGCCGGTGGAGCAGTTGATCAGGGACTCCGCCAAGGTGGCCCTGCGGATGGAAGGTTCCTGTATGACGGCAAGTTCATGGCGAACAAAACCGTGCAGGGATCATGGACGGTGGTAGCCCAGGTAGCCTCGATCGAGACATTCAAGGTGCCGTCGGCGAAGCTCGATCCGACATCGGTTCCCTTCACGACGGTCACCTTCAAGGACGGCGGCGAGACGGATAGCCCGCTGCGAATCTGGTCAGGTAATATCCTGATGAACCTCGCCCGCAATGAGGCCTTGACGATGACGCTGAAAGCCGTGGACGGCGGGGAGTATCTCTTCGTCGAGGCGGGCGGCTTCAGCGAGAAGAGTCCGTTTGGCTGGAAGTCGCCGCTGCTAGTGATGAAGAAAGTTCAATGACGAAGGAGAGTGATATGACAAAGATATGTAGAAGAGGATCAGTGCTGGTTGCGATCATGGCGACCATTCATCTTGTCGCGGCGCAGGCGGGAACCGTCCCGCTTGACCTGCCCAAACCCGATGGCAATCCGGGCAATCCGAAGAAGCCAGTCAAAGTCTACATTCTTGCCGGGCAGTCGAACATGGTCGGGATGGGCGATATCAGTGGTGCCCGGCCTGTGTATTCGAGCGTCTTTCTGTTGGCGGATCCGGCGGTCATTCCCGGCCCCATGCCGGTCGGGGGTTCGGCCCTCGCCCGCCATGGTGTGTTCGACGCGAGAAAAACGGGGACGTTCTAGTTAATATACTAATCATTAATTGTTTATGATTTAATTGACACACTTCATATAAGGGCGGCCGCGCTTTACCCGATGTCGGCCGCGTTCCATTCTGCGTGAAATAGCGGGATCCTCATCGTCCTGGATAATACACTGCCGATTCAGATCTGGACATGCAATCGGGCTAGAACATCAACAGATGTGTGTCAATTACATTATAAACAGCTATACTCCAATAACTTACCTAGAACGTCACCGTTTCATTCCGGATTGATCAAGGGTGTCAATTACATCACAACCAACTAGTTATCAATTACTTGCCTAGAACGTCCCCGTTTCTTCTTTTTTTTAGTTACGACCCCTATTCCCATACGTTCGAAAGAGGTGTCGCGTTCCGCTTGCCACAGCAGCCCAAGATGAGGCGACGACATTCAATTCCGGTTCACGCGCAGCTGCAGGAAGCCTTGGCTGGTCTCCGAGGCGGGTGCAGTCGAGCGGACGATGATGGTTTCCACGGGGTTGCCGGTGCGACTGACTTCTGCACTTGTCGCGGTCACGGGGACAGTGGTAGTGGCGGAGTAGCTCGAACCATTTACCCACACCGCAAGATTGCTGGACGTCAGCACGGTGAAGCGTGCGTCGGTGGCGGCGAGGGCGCGGTTGAACTGGATGGCGAAATAGTTCGTGCTGCTCACGGTCACGAATTCTCCGAACGGCTTGCCGCTGGCGTCGGCAATGTGCGGATTCAGGCCGGAAGCGTACTCGACAAAATTCACGCAACCGTCTGCATCCGGGTCGGCGTCGGCGGCGGAGAGCAACGGGTTGGCGAAGCTCGCACCGAATTGCCCGAGAGCCCACAGGTCATACGGCGTGCTGTTGTTCGTGCTGACGACGAGAGAAACCGTGGCGACGTTGCCCGTCGTGCTGCCCATGACGGCGTAAGCAAAGCTGTCCACGCCCAGAAAGCCCGGGTTCGGCACATAGGAAAACCCGCCGTTGGTCTGGAGAAAAACCTGGCCGTTGAGCGGCGGCGCGATGAGTGTGGCGGTAAGTGCATCGCCGTCTTCTTCGGTTGTGGTGGTCAATGCGCCGGCGGCTGCGCTCGTCACGAGCGGCCCAGTCGCATCGAGTTTTAATCCGCGTGACAACGGAGCGTCGTCCACGGGATTGACCGTGACCGTGAAGCTCACGTTGGTGGATGCAAGGCCGTCCGAGATCGTGAGCGTAAGATGCGCGACTCCGTACTGATCGGGCGTAGGTATGAATTTCAGCGAACGCCCGCCTGAACCAGCCGGAGACGTGGTCACCCGCATACGGCCCTCGGGCAGCAGCGTCGGGTTGTCCGATGATAGCAGCAACATAATTTCGCGACCCGGCGATTGCACATCACTGAGGGTGAAGGTCACCGAGCCCACCTCGTCTTCGTTCATCACCACATCGGCGATGGGGGTGCTTGTGGGTGGTGTGTTGTTGATGTTGCCAGTGAAAATACGACCAGTGGTGTCGGCTGAAATCGTAACAGGATTCGCGGGAAACATGATCCCGTTGCCTGTTGCTGTCATGTTATAACTGCCCGCCGGCACGTTCGGGATGGTGTAATTACCCGCGCTGTCCGTCCACGCCATGAGATTGCTGGTGGCGTTGACGCGGATTCCTTCCTGCGGCAGGCCGGCCATGGTCACGCTGCCGCTCACTCGGAAATCGGTCGGCGCCCCGACGCGCACAACGATTTGAGCGCTGGCCACACCCCCTTTCATGTCGCTGACTTCGCAACGCACGACGTAATCGCCCGGGGCCGACCAACTCTTGCTGATCGCCGGGCCGTTGGTGCTGAACCAATTCCAATCGCCAAAACTCCAGTAATAGGCCAGCGCGTCGCCATTCGAGTCATTGGCAGTGGCGGTGAAACTAACAGGAGTGTTTGCCGCAACATTGGTAGCGCCCGCCGCGAGAGAGACGGCGGGAAGTGAGTTACCAGGGAACTGCCCGAGATTCACCACCACATCCATCGCTTCGAACGTGGTGCCCGCGCGGGCGATGGGCGTGATGTGAATGCCCGCCGCCTTGTCCGACAACGTCCGCCCGATGTGCAGAGTGATGTCCGTGGTGTCGGTTGAGCCAGTCAGCAGACTCGTGCTTCCCAACGGCGTGCCCGGTGTGCAATCGAGGATCTCCGCCTGTCCGGCGGAGTTCGGCCACTGTGACCAGAGCACGCTCACGCCGTTTACCGCGTAAAGATTCGTAGTGTATTGCTGGCGATACTCGATCCAGTAATCGCGAAAGTCTTTGTTGATCCGCAGCGCGTAACGGTTCGAGACCGTGAGCGTCGGCACGTCGTGTGCCGTGAGCCGGTACACGCCGCTCGTGGTGACGATGCTGGTGTTGGTGTCGTCGATCCAGCACAGGCGATGCTTGTAGGGCGTGATGTAATGGCCGCGGGGAAATGAAGTCATATCGCCCATGACGCAAAACGGGTTTCCATAGGGCAGATCCACGCCCGGGCCAAGCGGGTCGCGGTCCGAAGTGTTCCAGCGGTTCGCGTGATCAAGGCCGAGGCAATGGCCGATCTCATGACCGACCACGCGCGCGTCGAGCGTTGGGCCGGACTGGTTAACGAGACACAAACGATGGCCGAGTGCGGCGGTGCTGTTACCGAGCCCCAGCTTGCTTGTGGGTGCGAGGTAAATGTCGAAGTCATAATCTTCCGCCTGAAAGCCCGCAGCCCGCGCCGCTTCGTGCGCCTCGACGAAAAACAGCCGAGATAGATTGGTGGTCGCGTAGTTCGTCGACGCCATGGACATCACCAACACCGGGGTGATGACCGCTTCCAGCTGGAATTGACCATGGGAACACTCGTAAAAATAATTGCTCACCGAGAGCATCGAACTGGCAATGTTGTTACTGGTGATGCCGGGAGTGTGATCTGGAAACTGGATTCGCATCACGAGCGCACGCTTGTGGCCGCGCGTCCAGTTGTCGGGCTCGAACGGCTCGCCGACTTTGTCGAACCATAGCGCGGGATCATTTTGCGCGGTGATGGAGAAACTGTTGGTCGTGCTGCCGCCGTGACCGTCGCTGACCGTCACGCTCACGACGTTGCTGTTGAAACCGGACGGCAGGCGGTTGGTCGCGACCGCGTTGGTGCTGATCAAACCATCAGGGAACAACCAACGATACGTTAGCGCATCGCCATCCGCATCTTGGGCGGCCACGGAATACACCACCGGCTGATTCCAGAGCATCGGGTTGGGCGTGGCCCGCGCGTCGAGAATGACGGGTGAAGTGTTGGCCGCGGCGACTGAATGAACCAGCGCAGTGATCGCGGTCAGGCAGAAGAAAAATTTAAAAATGAATGGATAATATATCGCTTTTTTGGCAGTACAGGCACGAGCCCGCTGAGACCGCTCAGAACAATCCTGAAACATGGCTTTCATTAGCTAGAGGATATATAAATCCGGCATGAATGTCAAGATCGCTAAAGATTGTGCGCGACGAATCGCCGGGGATCGTGTAGCTTTCAAAATCGGAATTCTTGTAACGAGAAAAAGCGGAAAGTAACAGCCTGTCGATGACCTCTTTTGACCTCATAACCTACAACTCAATCTTCAGCAAATACCCGATCGTGCCCAGCTTCACCGTCGGTAGCGTAACTACCAGTCCTTCGGCGCCCGACGTCCACGAGCGAAAACGGGGACGTTCTAGTTAAGCGAAAACGGCGAGAACCGGGACGTTCTAGGTAATATACTAATCATTAATCAGTTATGAGTTAATTGACACACTTCATATATGGGCGGCCGCGCTTTACCCGATGTCGGCCGCGTTCCATTCTGCGTGAAATAGCGGGATCCTCATCGTCCTGGATAATACACTGCCGATTCACCCTTGCATGCTGCAGGGTCACGCTGGTCAGGTCCTTGCCGCCGAGCATGCGGGCCACCTCCTCGGCACGGGCCTCGCCCTTGATCGGCGCGATCGCGGTGCAGGTGCGCCCCTCGCGCACGGCCTTGGAAACGACGAAATGCGTGCCCCCATGCACCGCGACCTGCGGCAGATGGGTGATGCAGATGACCTGGTGAGACCCCGACACCGCCGCCAGTTTGCGTCCGACGGCACTCCCCATCTCGCCGCCGAGGTTGGCATCGATCTCGTCGAAGAACAGGACCGGTATCCGGTCGTGCGCCGCCAGCACGGCCTTGACCGCCAGCATGACGCGCGAGATCTCACCGCTGGAGGCGATCGCCTTGAGCGAGCGCAGCGGCTCGCCGACATTCGGAGCAAACCCAAAATCGATCTCGTCGAGCCCCGCCGGTCCGGGCACGGAAGCCGGGGCCACGGTGATGGTGAAACGCGCATGGGCAAACCCGAGATCGTGCAACTGCCCGGTAATGGTCTTCGCCAGCGACGCTGAACAGGCGCTGCGCGCGGCAGTCAGGGCGCCGCCCGCCTTCTCCATGGCCTTGCGGGCCCGCTGGATCTGCGCATCCAGTTCGGCGATCCGCTCACCGCGGCTCTCCAGCTCGCGCAACTGCTCGCGGGCATGCTCCAGGAACACCTGCATCGCCGGGATATCCTTCCCGTACTTGCGCTTGAGCTTCTGTAGCAGCGCCATGCGGTCCTCCAGCCACTGCAACCGCTCGGGATCGGCCTCGATCCGCTGGACAGTCCCGCCGACGCTCGCCGCCAGTTCCTTGACCTGCACGCTGATGGATTCGACCTCGGCCTCCCAGTCGCGTCCCTCGGGGATCAGTCCGGCCAGCTCCGGAACCGCGCGCCGGGCCAGGGTCAGGGCGTTGAACGCGGAGGCGTCATCCTCGATCAGCGCATTGCAGATCGCGTCGCCCAGCTCGATGATCCGGGAGGCATTGGCATTACGGGTATGCTCCTGAAGCAGTTCTTCCTCATCGGTATGCGCGAGATCGGCTGCCTCGAGTTCCTTGATCTGGAAGGCCAGCAGGTCGATCCGGGCGGCGGTATCCTGGTCTGGACCATCCAGGCGCTGACGAGCCGCCTGCAGGTCGAGCAGTTGACGGTAGGTCTCGCCGAACGCAGCCAGCTCGCCATCGAGGTGACCATAGGCATCCAGCACATCGCGCTGGAAAGCCGGCACCAGCAGCGATTGGTGCTCATGCGGCCCGTGCATGTCCACCAGCAGCGCGCCCAGTTGCCGCAGCACCTGGAGCGTGACCGGCGAATCATTGACCATCATGCGTCCGGCACCCGCCGTGGCGATCACGCGCCGGATCAGCAGCACGCCTTCCTCGCAGGGTGGCAGTCCGGCGGTCTCCAGCACAGCGTCCACCCCGGCGCTGTCGCCCAGCGCGAACGCCGCCTCGACCTGGCACTGCGGTTCCCCCGCGCGGATCACCGACTTATCGGCCCGCTCGCCCAGGATCAGGTTCAGCGCGTCGGCCAGCATCGACTTGCCCGCGCCGGTCTCGCCGGTAATGACGTTGAGACCGGGCATGAACTCGACCCGGGCCTCATCGACAATCGCCAGATTTCGGATTCTTAATTGTGAAAGCATGGGGAAAGCATACAACGCCACCGAGCCAGACGCAAAGCGGAAATTTTGCGGACGGACAAGTGCTTGCCAGCGGCGGGCGTTCTGTGTTAGTTTCCGTCCTCATTGCGATTAAACCCATTTTGCTGGATTCCCAAGGGCTACCCATGGCGGAAACGAAACAGAAATACGACGAGAGCAAGATCAAGACGCTCTCCTCGCTCGAGCACATCCGGCTGCGCACCGGCATGTACATCGGACGCACCGGCGACGGGTCGCAGTACGAGGACGGCATCTACATCCTGCTCAAGGAAGTGGTCGACAACGGCATCGACGAGTTCATCATGGGCCACGGCAAGCGCATCGCCGTGAAGATCGAGAACAACATCGTCTGCGTGCGCGATTTCGGCCGCGGCATCCCGCTGGGCAAGGTGGTCGAGTGCGTCTCGGAGATCAACACCGGCGCCAAATACAACGACGACGTCTTCCAGTTCAGCGTCGGCCTCAACGGGGTCGGCACCAAGGCCGTCAACGCGCTATCGGAAACCTTCCTGGTACGCAGCCACCGCGATGGCGAATACGTCGAGGCGCGCTTCGAGCGCGGCATCCTGGTCAAGAAGAGCAAGGGGCATTCCAAGGACCGCAACGGCACGCATGTCGAGTTCAAGCCCGATCCGGAGATTTTTGGCGAGTTCAGCTTCCTCGAGGAGCATATCGCGCGGCGCATGCGTTTCTATGCCTATCTCAACGCGGGACTGCAGATCGACTGCAATGGCCAGTCCTACGTCTCGGAAGGCGGGCTGCTGGACCTGATCACCGAGGAGAGCCTCTACGAGAAGATCTACTCGCCGCTCCATTTCCGCGACACGACGCTGGACTTCGCCTTCACCCACACCAACCGCTTCAGCGAGGAGTACTTCTCATTTGTCAACGGCCAGTTCACCAACGACGGCGGCACCCACCTGAGCGCCTTCCGCGAGGGACTGCTCAAGGGGATCAACGACTACAGCAAGGGCAAGTTCGAAGGCGACGACGTGCGCGAGGGTATCCTGGCGGCGGTGGCGATCCGCCTGAAGGACCCGGTCTTCGAGTCGCAGACCAAGAACAAGCTCGGCAACACGGAGATCCGGGGCCCGCTGGTGAACCGCGTGCGCGACTGCGTGGTCGACCTGCTCCACCGCGACAAGCGCACGGCCGACAAGCTGATGATGAAGATCGAGGATACCCAGAAGCTGCGCAAGGAGCTGCAGACGGTCAAGAAGATAGCCCGCGAACGTTCCAAGGCCATCTCCATCCGCATCCCGCAGCTTAAGGACTGCAAGATCCACCTGGACAAGAAGAAGGGCAAGGGGCAGGACTCGATGATCTTCATCACCGAGGGCCAGTCCGCCGCCGGGTCGCTCGTCAGTTGCCGCAACGTGAACACCCAGGCGATCTTCACGCTCAAGGGCAAGCCGCTGAACATGTGCGACCTGAAACGCGACGCGATCTACAAGAACGTGGAGGTCTACAACCTGATGCGCAGCCTCGATATCGAGGAGCACACGGACAACCTGCGTTACCAGCGCGTGATCATGGCGACCGATGCCGATGTAGACGGCCTGCATATCCGCAACCTGATGATCACGTTCTTCCTGCGCTTCTTCGAGCCGCTGGTCGCACAGGGGCACCTGATGATCCTCGAGACCCCGCTTTTCCGTGCCCGTACCCGCAAGGAGACGATCTACTGCTACAGCGAGGCGGAGCGCGACGCGGCAACGGAGAAACTCGGGGCCAAGGCCGAGGTCACTCGTTTCAAGGGCCTCGGCGAGATCTCCCCCGGCGAATTCAAGCAGTTCATCAGCGACGACATGCGCCTGCGCCAGGTCAGCATCAAGAATGAGCACTCGATTTCCGAGGTGCTCAATTTCTACATGGGCAAGAATACCCCCGACCGGCG
>JAIFLS010000040.1 GCA_020048935.1 bacterium
CTCTGCCTTGGCTACCGTCTCCTGCAACGCTTTGATCGAGGTCACGGTCGCAACGTTTGCCTTCTCAGCGTCCGGCATCGGAGTCTCCTCGCCTCCATACAACGGTGACAAATCAAGCAGCGCCAGAATTAGGATAAGCGCCCAGCAGGATTCGAATTTTATTACACACCTCCAAATTGACTTGAAATACTCATAACTTATCATAAAAGTTTGGCAGTACTTGATCGTCCTAATCATTTCTCCATGCCGGCAGGCTTGACCCGGCTTGCGAATAGCCGGAAATCGAACCCGTCATTGTAGACATGCGGGAAAAGCATACCCCAGCGCCAGTTCTGTCGAGTGGCAATCGCCAGCGTATTCTCGCCATCCTTGAGGTGTTTCACGGCTACCAGCTTGAACTCGTTCCCAATCTCGCTCGTCTTCCCCTCGATGTTGTTGATGCGCCCGATCAGGACTCCATTCAGATAGATCGCCACATCCTGCTGACGGAACACATACGACTTGAACTTCAGTAGGTCATACGTGCTCTTGTCCTTGACATGGAAGGTCGTCCGGTGCAGAGCAGTATGGTTAAGATGCCAGGAGATCGGGTGCGTGGTTTCGTTCCAACGGCTGTCATCGAACCCAGGCTTCTCCCAGCCGTCCGGGGCCTTGTCGCGGGTCTCAAGAACCATGATCCGCCACTTCGCCGCCGTATCCGCGGGACGCGCCTCGTCGGATGGTTTACCCTGGCCGATGAACTCCCTGGGGGTCAGACATTCCCACTCGCGCGCTGCCGCGGCCGCCGCCTCTGCTGCGGCCTTCTTAGCCTCCTGCATCTTCATCAGATCGTCGGCGCTCTGTGCTTCGGCCTGTCCACCGTCCTGCCCCCCCCCGCCCTTGAGCGCCGCCGCATACAGAGACGCATCATCCGGCCTTGCCTTGCAGTTGGCGAGCTGTTCCGTCACAGCGGCTAGCCGCGCGTCATCTTCGGTCATGATCGGCTTGAGAGACGCCAGCATCAGCCCGGCTTCGTGCAGCCTGCCTGCGGTCCCGAGGCCCGTAATGCGGGCGAGGTCGGCCGCCATGCCGTCCTGCATGCGCTTCGCCTCATCGGCAAGCTTGCTGATCGTCGGCACGGACGATTTATCCAGATTCTTATCGCTCAGCAGTGCCATGCAAAGCGCCTGAGCCTGCTGGTAATCACGCGCTTCGTATGCCGCCAGGGCGGGCTTCAACACATCCGGTGCGCCGGGCGAGAACGGCGACTTTGGCGCGCCGAGAATCCGCATTCGACGCGCGGGCACCACCAGCGCAAGCCCCGCACCGGCGGCCACGGTGTCCTGTTGCAGGAGACCTCCATCAAACATGCGATGACATTCGCGGTACCAGCGGTGATTCCGCATGAAGTAGATGTACGCATCCTGACTGTGTACGGCTGCCCCCAGCGGGGTCCAGAAGTCGTTCCAGAAATTGCCACCATGCCCATCCCGGGTGGAGTACCAGGCGTGGGTGCTGATCAGGGAATTCAAATGCGCGGCGCGCCTATCGCCAAGCAGATTGTAGAGAACCGCCGCCTCGGGGACCTTGCCATTATCGGTACTCAGCTTGCCGGCGAGCATGCTATCGGGATTGATTGCTGGTGGTTCACTGCGGTATGCGTCCCCGTAAATGATGATTCCCACCGGTGCTCCCTTGCGCTCCAGAAAATCCAGTCCACGCTGGAACGTGCCAGGGTCAACGGCAACCCCGCATTCCCGGGCGAGGGTCAATGCCAGCATACAGCTCACTCCGGCGTGAGCCATCTCAGGATAGCCACGGGGCTCATTGCCGCGCGCATACCACCCTCCATGCCGTCCACCGTCTTCCTGGATCTGCATCGCGGCAATGGCCTCGCAGAGTTGCTGGATCCGTGGCAGTACCCGCTTGTCGCCGGTAGCCAGATAGTATTCGCTCAAATATATCGTGAGATAACCCAGCGACCAGTTGTTGCCAGGCGTTCCACCGCTGAAATGGCGGGCTGCATTCATTCGTACAAGCCATTGATATTCAGGAGACCCCGCCCCCAGCAGGAACATCGCATCGGTATAAAGATAGCCATCTCCACCGCCCTGTGCCGCAACCCATGCCTCCAGGTTCTTGACGATTTTCTCGCTCTTCAGGCAGTTCCACGGTGAGGTCGCACTGTATCGGCCAAGCACCCTGAGCTGTAGTTCGACGTCCAGGTTCGCGCCGTCGCGGTGCACACCGAGGAGCAACCGGCCGGCCGTTGCCTCGGATTCCGTAATGGCCGCCGCCATCGTCATCTCCTCTTCGTCGCCCAGCATCTTGCCATTGGCGCTGTAGATGACGTCGCCGACAAACAGTTTACCCTCGGCTGGCGACCCCTGCCTCACCGTGCGCACGCCCATGTTGGGGCCGAACGGCCCCGTATGCACGCCTATCGGCCCCAGCCAGCCGCTGAAATGCGGATAACCGATCCCTTCAAGCTGAGAGTTGATCAGCGTGACTGAACCGCTCTTCCATTCGTTTGCGGGTGTGAAGTATTCAGCCGGGAGATCATCGTCCTTGTGTGTCACAAACCAGGCATGGTCGCTGACCTCGGTACGAAACGGAACCGCCGGTAGCCCGACGCTGTTCACCAGGCCCTGATCGGGGTTCTCGTTCCAGTTGTAGCGAACGTGGAAGATCCGGCTCAGATCATCGCTCGACAGCTTGATCGTCTCGCCGTCGATCACGGCTTTGGCAGGTACGTGGTACGTACCGGGCGTCAACATCGGCCACTTCGAAAGTCGCCAGTGCGTCCTTCCCGGCCTTCAACCCTGTGGCGGTTCCCTCCTTGAAGTATACCGTGGCCTTGGTCCCTTCCGCGTCCATACGCGCATACAGCGGCCCCGTCGCAACCCCCTTGCCGTACAGCGTACCCAACGCCCATTTCAGACTGCGTTCCGCGAGCAGGGATTCATCCTTCGGCTGACCGCTGAAGGGGATAGACTCCATTCCCGGCAGGATAATGCCGATGGCCTCTTCCCTTTCGGCGATCTTGCGCTGGAGTTCCCGCATCTCGCGGTTATGGGCCGCGTATGTAGATAAATCCGATGCAGGGGGATGGATGAAGGCCAGCGGCAGGGCGGCATCGCCAAAGGCCGTGCGCCATTCGCCTGGCAGCGGATTGAGCATGGCCGGTTCCATACGGAAGCCCTCCTTGCGGATATCGTAGGTCTCGACGTAGGCGTGGTTCAGAAGGCCGCGGTCCGTCATCTTGCCTTCCGCCTTGAGCTTCTCGTAGTACACATACGGGTAATCGTTACCCAGTTGGATAATCACCCCTTTGAACGCGATGCCCTTGAGCGGATGGATCACGGCGTTGTATCCCGCAGCGGGATAGAGGGGATGCTCTACAGGATCCACTTTGATGATCTCCTTTTTCTTGCCATACGGCTCGCCCGACACATAGGCGGCGCGCTCAGCTTCCATTTGCTGCACACGCGTTTTCGCCGCTGCAAGAGTCGCCTCCCGGGGGAGCCATGCGATCGGGAAATGCCACCCCATATTGAGATCCACAATACCAACCGGCACATCCGTCTCCTTGGCAAGGTCGCTCCCGAGATGAAAAGCGGCGGCGGTCATTGTCAGCGCCTGATCCTTGCCGACAACCCGCCATCCCGTCGTGCTTTTCCCGTCAAGGTCGCTCCGGGGTTCAGCGGCAGGCACGGTATGTATCACCATGGAGCGGAAGCCCTGGTTGGCGCCGGAAGCGGCTTTCCTGCCTTCGTCATCGCGTCCCAGCGAGAGGTCGATCGAGGTCTGACGGCCGAACAGGATCACGTCGCCGACAACGACGTTCTTCACGACCACCGTGTCACTGCCGGACGTTACGCTCAGCTCCATTTCCTTGCCGCTGGCAGCCAGTGGGTCGAGCGTCACCGCCCAGACACCGGCCGCATCGGCCTTGCCCGTCTTCCCCTGACCGGCAAAGGAGACTTTCACCTCGGCGCCTGGCATGGCGGAACCGCGGATGACATTCGCCTTGTCCCTCTGCAGGACCATGTTATCCGAGTAATAGCCACCGATTGTCAGCGCCTGTCCATACGCCACACTCGACAACAACACACCCAACAGAATCAACCTTGATAATCGCATCATACTAACTCCTTTTCTATTGCCTATAACTTCGATTCATTTCAACGCCCAACAACCAACGCCCAACATCGAAGTAAATACTCACCAACTTGGGCGTTGGTTGTTGGATATTCGATTCTATTTGTCTCCAGCTACCAACTCGTTTACGCCATCCCAGTGGGCAGCCAGCCTTATAACTTGGTCAATTTCGCATAGAACTATGTCAAAAAGTAGGTCGTGGCACCTTGCCCGACCGCCGAGCATAAACCGTCTGGCTTCCAAAAGACCTTTGCTCGGATGGACGGGCAGGGTGCCCGTCCTACGTTCTCGTTCACCATTCCCCTCTTTTATCTGCCCCCTATTCAGCCCTCTTCCACGATCTTATATACTCGATGCTGAACGTGGAAGGAAGGTCCGCCTTATCCGGAAGCCCGAACCAATCCGGGAAAGTCTCGCTGTCAAAATCCATGTGTAGCGGCTGATGCCAATGTGTGTTTTCCAAATCACGCACCACCTTGCCATCCACCCACCACTTGATCACATCCTTGTTCCATTCCAAGGCGTAGACGTGGTAGTCGTCGACAAAATCAAATGGAGCTTTCCATTGCACAGGCTTATCGAAGTGTTTGGTGACTGTGGGCGAGTGGAAGACGTGAACATTCATGTTGTAGGTATTCTTCCATTTATCTCCTACGCCAGATATTTCGAATACGTCTATTTCGGTCCACTCCTCCTTCGCGTGCTGATAGAACCAGAACGCGCTCGATGCCTTTGATTTCATCGGGCGACACTTGATCTCGAAATACCCGTACTTGACCGCGGCTTTGCTTCTGACGTTTCTGACGTTCGCTGTGGTGAACGTGTGGAAACCGTCCGGAAGATTGGGCAGATCCTCTACACGAGCCGTCAAGTGGAGTTTGCCGTCACTGACCGAAACGTTATTTGTGGAGAAATAACCAGGCTGACGCCCATTCCATCCGGGGTCGTGATCGTGCCATTTCTCCGAATCCAGTTTCCCTCCCTCGAACTCGTCGGTCAACTCTGGGATTGGCTTCCATTTACTCTCCGGAGGCGGACCTGCCATTAGAGGCGCGGCACTGCAAACAAGCACAGCGGGGAGTACGAATTTTCCAAGTGTATCACGTTTTTTCATAACCTCTCTCTTTCCGGATCGCGGCTATTGGCCGCCGCCTGCATTCTGCTGTTGGCCAGTCTTTGCCTTATAGTACCTGACGTAGTCGATCTCATATTTCCGGGGAAGTACGTTGTCATCTACCTGCCCACCCCAGCTTCCACCAATGGCAAGGTTCAGCAATAAATAGTGCGGTTTTCTAAATGGGTTGTCCGGTCCCTTGCCTGCCATGTCGATGTCGAACGTTGCGTACTGCCTATCGTCGACAAAGAACTTGATTTCCGTCTCAGTCCACT
>JAIFLS010000023.1 GCA_020048935.1 bacterium
AGGAACTAGGCTCATCGCGCCGCACCAGGCGGGTGGCCACGGTAAAGGCAATGCCGAACAGGATGGCTGGCATCGCCAGATGCGCGACGGAAATCAGGAAACGCGCACGGTTCATGGCCTGCCAGGAAAAGTTGTGTGCCGCCAGATGGTTCAGCAGGAAGTCGGGTCCCCGGTCGAAATAGTAGAGGGATGCCAATGTGCAGACCCCGATCAAGGCCAGGGCTGCCCCCAGCAGTGGCAGCAGACCGCCGCGCAGGCGGTCGAGCACGCGGGCGACCAGCAACGAGCCGAGGCTGATACCCAGCAGGAACACGCCCAGCATCACGGTAAACGAGTAGGTGGTGGAGCCGAAGACCAGGATCAGGGCGCGGAACCAGATCACCTCCAGCGCGAGCGAGACAAAGCCGCAGAGCATGGCGGCGAGGACCGCGAAGCGCGAGGCGGCCGGCATCTCGCGGAACCGGAAGCGCGGGCGCAGCGGTTCGCGCTCGGGGACAGGTAGCGATCCGCGGCAGGCCAGCAGCCAGGCCCCGGTACCGGCGATGGCGTCGGTCGCCACGGCGATGACATTGGTCCAGGTCAGGCCGACGGCGGGGATGAGATAGAACCCGCAGGCGAAGATGCCAGCCACCGCACCCAGCGTATTGATGCCGTAGAACCAGCCTAGCCGCTTGCCGAAATCCTGGTTTGCGCGGGCCAGTCCGCGGATGATCACCGGCAAGGTCCCGCCCATCAGGATCGTGGGCAGCAGCAGGAGCAGGGCCGCCAGCACGAAACGCAGAGGGGTGAGCACCATCAGATCCTCGGAAACATGACGGTAGGCGAAGCGGTAGACGAGCTGTAGCCCGCCGAACATCAGCGGCATGGCCAGGGCGTAGGCGGCGACACCCCACTCGAGCCAGGCAAAGCATTTGAGCGGGTTTTTCAGTCTCTCGGCATAGCGACCGAAAAGGTGGGATCCGAGCGCCAGTCCACCCATGAACGCCGTCAGAACCGTGGCGCTGGCATAGATGGTGTTGCCGAAGATAAAGCCCAATTGCCGCATCCAGAGCAGTTGGTAGACCAGTGCCGAAAGACCGGAGAAGAAGAACATGATCGAGATGGCAACCATAAGATATCCCCTGATAAGCATGACCGGATTTTGCGGATTGCGCCAATCATAGCCACGGAGAGGGGGCAGGTCAATATTCAGTGTGAATAAAAGGATAAGGCGGGCGCTTCTGGGAGCTCTCAAGGAGGGGGCGTGAGTGAATGCGGAAGATTTCGCAGCGCGGCATAAGTATCGTTAACCGCTCTCGTCCACCGACAAGTGCGACAAAATGACCAAGTTATAGGCAAAACCGGCCACCCGGGACTTCGGGCAAAAACGGGTGGGTAACTGGAGAAAAATCGAATCTAACATCCAACAACCAACGCCCAACAACCAACGCCCAAGTTGGGGAGCATTTCCTTGGATTGTTGGGCGTTGGATGTTGGTTGTTGGGCGTTGACTGCCGAACCACCTTTGCTCGGCTGGACAGGCAGGGTGCCTGTCCACCGTTTTCCCTCTCAGGTATTGACAGGCGGCGGCGGGGCGGGTAGCGTTTGTATACGAAGTGTGAATCCGGCATCATGAAACCAGACGGCAAGGACAGGGAGGGCGCGATGGAGGAAACGGCGTATCGGACATTCGAGGGTAAACTGGCGTTCTATCATCCCACGGCCGCCGGCAAGGGCTGCGCGGTGCGTTTTGAAATTCGCCCTGCCCGGCGCGGGTACGAGGGCTACGTGTTTGCCGAGCTTGCCCAGCAGAAGACCGCCGCGGTGCGAGGCGGTGCTGATAGCAAGGCCGCCACGTTCGACTGGAAATCGCGGGTGGCGGTAAAGCTGGGGCTTAATGACGTTTGTGCGATGCTGGCTGTCCTGGAGGATCGCGTTGCCAGCGCGGGCGGGGACAAAGGGCTTTTCCACCAGACCGCCGATGCTACGACCGTGATCGGGTTCCGGCGCGCGGAGGCTCCCGCCGCCGGCTACTGCCTGGAGGTCTCGCGCAAGGCCCGCAGCGGCGAGGCTGAGCCGGCCCGGATGCGGCTCGTGCTTTCGGAGCCGGAAGCCTGCGGCCTGCGGCACGTGCTTGGCGGCGCCGTATTCCACCTGTGCTTCTACGGCGTCACGATCCGCCCGGCAACACCCGCGTGACGGCGGTTGCCGTTCGTTTTGCTGTTCGTTTTGCTGGTAATTGCATCATCAACCGGGTAAGGTACCACCATGAATATGGCAAAACGTGTTGTCCTGCTGGCGGCCATGTTGCTTTTCTCGGTCTGGCTGGCCGTTCACTGGGACCGGGTGACCGGCGACGCGGATGCATCCATCCGCTTCACGCTGGGTGTCCTGTTCGCCGGGTTGATGGTGTTGCGGCGCAAGAGTCAGGATGCGAAGTGTCTGCCGATCCCTGACCTGCTGTTCCCCCTGGCGTTGGCTGGCGGGGTGCTGGCGTCGCTGGGCGGGATCATCTTCCACGTGAGCATGCTTGAGTGGGCCGGTGTGCTGACACTGCTTTTCGCCTGTAGTTTCTGGGTGGTGCCTTCGCGTTTCCGAACGGACCTGATCCTGGCCTTCGTCATCCTTTTCTGGGTGCATCCGCTGCCGGGACAGGTCTTCGGCTGGCTGCAGGGGTTGATGCAGCGTCTTTCGGTACACGGTTCGGAACTGGTGCTGCATGGGTTCAACGTCCGCGTCTGGGGTGACGGGACAGTCCTGCGGACGGGCTACCAGAATTTTCTCGTGCCGGAAGCGTGCAGCGGGATGCGCACCTCCGTGACCGTTTTCCTCTGCGCGATGGGGCTCGGGATGCTGCTTCGCCTGCGCTGGTGGGAGACCTGTGGCTTTATCCTGCTGGGGCTGGCACAGGTGCTGGCGCTGAACATCACGCGTATCAGCTACCTGGTGCTGTGGGCCCCGCGCATGCCGCCTGAATGGGCCGAGAATTTCCTGCACGATTCGCTGGGCGTCTTCCTGCTGGGGGCGATCGTGCTCGTCCAGTTCGAGGCGGTCTGGTGGCGCTGGTGGTCGCGCCGCCGTGCCTACATCCGCGAGGGCATCCGCAAGCGCGAGCTGGAAGGGCCGGACAAGGCCAGCATCATTCCCCATCCGATCCGGCGGCTGGCGATGATCCTCGTCGTGCTGGCCGGCGTCGGCCTGATCGGGTTCGGCGCGTTCGCGGTGGTCTACAAGAGCCGGGCACATCACCGCAAGGAGATGATCCGCGAGGTGGCGGTCGGGCTGATGGAGACGGACCCGGGTTCCTCCTACCGGGCGCTGGAGGAGATCCGGCATCTGTTCCCGGTTGACACCGAACTGCTGTCGCTACAGGCCCAGGCGGATTTCATCCTGTCGCGATTCGAGGAGGGGCTGGCTTCCCTGGATGAGGTTGAGCGCCTGGGTTCCACGCTCGACCTGCGCGAGATCATCATGAAAGGCTGGGCGCTGACCCGAGTCGGACGGTTGGCCGAGGCACGGGCGCTGGTCGCCACGCTGCCGCCGGCCAACGACCGGATCCCGGGGGTGGCGATGCTGAAGGCGGAGTTCGCCGCGATGGACGCGCAGCCCGGCGTGGCGGCTCGTCATGTGCTGGCCGCCGCGGGATCGCACATGATGCTGCCGCGTATCCGGGCGCTGTTTCCGTACCTTGCCCGGCACGAGCAGTGGCAGGCGATCGCGACGGCCGACCACGACCGGCCCTATGCCGAGCTTTACCAGGCGCTGATCGCGCTGCATGCCAACCAGCAGGTCGGCAATCTTTCCGGGCTGATGCGGGTGATGGAGCAGGCACTGAAGAGCTGGCCTGACGACCCACGGCTGATGGGAGCCCTTTTCGAGATCGCCTCGCGCCGGCAGGGCGGTGAGTGGATGGCCCATTTCGAGCGGAATTTCCGTGCCAACCTCGCGCGGCTGAATGCCGACATGCTCTCGGCAGCGATGGGGTACGCCTGGCGGCTGATGCGGGCGGACCTGGCTTGGCTGGCACACCTGCACTTCGAGCGTGTCTCGCCCGGGGATCCGGAACTGCTCATGGCACCGGCGCGCTTCGGGCGCAACTGGACCCGCTTCCGTCAGCACCAGTTGCTGGTCGCGTCGGACACGGCCGAGCGCATGCTCGATCTTTCGCCCGTCATGAACCTGTTTGCGCAGACGCGTCCGATATCGGATTTCCGCCGGCGGGTGCCGCAGATCGAGGCCGTCGGCAAGGCGGCGGTTGACCGTCAGGCGGCGCGGCGTTACCTGGAACAGGGGCTGGCCGCGCTCGAGGCGCTGGACGGGCAGAACGCCCTGAACGAGCGTTACATGCGGCTTTTCCCGATGACGCTATCCATGCTGGACCGCTTTGACGAGGCCCATGCGCGGCTTGACCGGATCAGCAGCGCGTATCCGGAGCGGGCGGCTGACGTGCTGTTCCAGCATGCCCTGCTTTACGACCAGCAGTCGGCCTGGCAGCTGTCGTATGAGGCACTTGGCGAATATTCGCGGCTGGAACCGTATCCCAACCTGACGGCAGAGCTACTCCGGATCAGCGCGTTCATGAACCTCAATCTCGGGGTATGTGCCATGCGGGTCCTGCAGGAAGCGCGCGACGCATTCCCTGGGGCGGTGCGGCTGGATCTGGCCGAATCGGCCATCTGGGATGTGTTCGGGCACAAGGCGCAGGCGCTGCATGTTCTGTCGCAATCGCCAGCGGGGGTAACCTCGCCGGTGGCGGTGGGGCTCTTGTATGCTACCGGTCGGCTTGCCGAGGCGCAGCGGTTGAGCGGGGTACTCGGGATCGCCGCCCCGCCGGGGACGATCAGCGCGGATCCGCCGATGTGGCTGCCGCCGGCCGTGATGGCGTTGACGCCACGCTGGCCGCCTCCGCCGGACTCGGCCGAATTGCAGGCGCGTATCAAGGAACTGGACGAGGACGTCCGGAAGGCTACCAGCCCGTTCATCCGGGAGTTGCGCCAGCGGATGCTGGAGTGGGCGCAACGGCTGCAGGCCGGGGATTACGCGGCGGCGGGCCCCGCGCAGGCGGCGGACTTGATCGCCCGCTGGGAGGCGGCCGGACGTACCCCGCTGGAGAAGGCCGGCGCGCTTTATGAATTGGCGATGCTGGCGGCACGGCAGAAGGACATCGGCCTCGCGACCGCTGCCTTGCGCAAGGCCCTTGTGCATACCCCTGCCAGCGCGGTCTCCTGGCGGGCGCTGGTTGCGCTTTCCGCCGATGATGCCGCCACCGTACGGGAGGCGGCGGAGCGCTGTCCGCGCGATTCCGAACTGTTCCTGGCTGATCTGGTGGTGGGCACCCGTGAGGCCGGCGATGACCAGGCTCGCTGGGACGCGATCGGGCAGCGGATTGACGCGGCGGCGGCCGGTACGGTGTTCTCGCCCGAGACGCTGATCCGCGCGGGCGACCTGCTGCTGGCCAGCGGCAAGCCGGCCCTGGCCGACCGGCTGGCCCGCGCGGCATTGCCGCGGGCACAGGGGCTTCTGGCGGCCCATGTTCTGACCCTGCGAACGGCACTGCTGCTAGGGGATGCCGACCGGGCGCTCGCCGCCACCATCCGCGGCATCGAGCAGGCGGTTGACCCCGTCCCGTTCTACCGGGTTCTGGTAGACCTGAAAGTGGCCCGGCGCCAGGTCGATAACGACCTGCTTTCCGCCCTGGAGTACCTGCAGGCTAAAAGCGGCGAAGACCCGCGCTGGGCGGAGGCGCTGGGGTCCCTGTATTTCCAGAAGGGCGATATGCGGCGGGCTCTGGCGATCTTCGGATCCGTCATTGACGAGGACACCAAGGGCGTCCAGGTGCGCACCCTGCTGCTGGCGGCCGAGGCGGCCCGGCTGGACGCGAAGAGCGAGCGGGCGGTCCGGATCCTGGAGGCGGCCTACGCCATGCATCCCGAGCAGGTCAGCGTTCTTAATAACCTGGTCTACCTGCTGGCGCAGAACCCGCAAACCGTCGGCCGTGCGAAAACGCTGCTGCCGAAACTGCTCGATCTCGGCGGGGACCGGTTCGCGGTGATGGATACGGCGGCGATGGTGTCCCTGCGCAGCGGTGATACTACCCAGGCGGCGGCCTGGATGGAAAAAGCCCTGACAATGCTCGACAAGGGCGATTACGCCGCCCGCGAGGTACGTCTGAATGCAGCGGAAGTGCAGATCCGCAGCGGGGATGTCGAGACGGCACGGCGTGCGCTCGACGAACTGCGCAGTGAACCGGGCCGCTCGAGCTATATTGACCAGCGCGCCCTCCAACTGCTCCGGGATATCGACATGACGCCGCGCGGGGCCCCTTAGGCGATTTTCAGGGCCGAAATATTTTTTTATTGGAGAGAGCATTTTTTTTTTGCATAGTCCCGAAGTTCTGTTACTGTTTCGGGTAAGGGTTTTCCTGATATGCGCGAGAACGACAATACAGTGTGGATGGGGGCTTCTCGTATTCTGGGTGCCGCGGTGTGCCTGTTAGGCATGGTATGCGGGTGTGCCCGGACCCCGCCAGATACCCCGCCCGTCGACTGGGATGCGTTCATGACGCAGCTCCGTGCCGAACGCGCGGCGGTGGCCGATAGTCGGCAGAATGCGCCTGACGCACCGGTTGGCGGGTTGCCGCCGGAACCCATCGAGGCGGAGATACAGCTTGTCAAGGCCGGGGATGTCACCATCCAGCCTGACAGTGTACTCCAGGTCACCGTGCGCGAGGATTCAGGACTGGACGGCAGCTACCAGGTCAACGAGATCTCGGCCATCCAGCTCGGTTATGTCGGTCCGGTATTCCTGCATAACATGACCGAGCAGCAGGCCGCCGACAAGATCAAGGAAGCCCTGGAGAGCCGCTTCTTCAACCAGGCCACCGTCGCCGTCCGGATCCTGCGGCCTTCCTATGACAAGGTGGCCTTCCAGGGGCGGGTTTCCTCGCCGGGAATCATCAAGATCGGCAGCGGGGACCGGATCTCGCTCAACGATGCGCTCTTGCGGGTGGGCAACGTGACCGCGTCGATCAAGAGCGCCAGGGTGCGGATTGTGCGGGGGGGGCTGCTGCGGGCGGGTTCGGCGTCGGAACCGGGCGAGGTCTACTCGCTGGTGGATGACGAGGGCAAGCCCGATGTGCCGGATGTGCAGCTCTGGAACAACGACATCGCCTTTGTCTACGCCAGTGCCGGAACCGGCGACGCGCCGGCGGCCATTGCCGAGAAGGCGGACAAGGACATCCTGGTCCTGGGCGAGGTCAAGCGCCAGGGCATGTACCGCTTCGAGGATGGAACCCCCGCCACCATGATGCACCTGATCTTCAAGATGGGCGGTTTCCCGGCTTATGCCGATACGAAAAAAATCAAGATCATCCGTCGTGATGAGGCGGGACTCGAAAGCGAGCTGGTTGCCGACGCCAGCCAGATCCTCAAGGATGGCGATCCGGAAAAGGATATCATGCTCGAGCACGGGGACCGCGTGATCGTGCCGGCCCGCAAGATGAGCATTTTCTAGATTTTCATTCCCCCGGCGGTCTTTTCCTGTTATAGTTGCATTCCGACAGCACGTTGGCAATGGCATTTGAACCGTGACGAGAAGGAAGTGTAACCATGGCAGCACCACGACCCGGCGGCGGCATATCCCACGAAGAGAACAAGATTGATTTCCGCATCTACCTGGGCATCATCCTGTTCCGCTGGCAGTTGATTGCCGCCTGTTTCCTGTATGCGCTGCTCGGGGCGGTCTTGTACCTGCATCTGGCACCGAAGAAGTTCGCGAGTAACACCAAGATCATGATCTACCGCGACCCGCTGCTGACGGTCAGCATGGAAGGGGCGCAGTGGACCTCCCTGCAAACGCATACCTTCATGCTGAACAACGCGAAGATGCACGAGCGGGTGGTGGGGCGCTTGACGGAAGCCTGGGCGGATCGTCTCGGCGGACGCCACCGCATGCAGCCGGGCATTTTCATTTCGCAGGTGCGCGGCGTGAACCCGATGTTGGAGGTCACCGTGCAGGCGGGCAACAAGGATTACACGGCCGCCTTCCTGAAGGTGCTGCTCGAGGAGCATGAACAGGAATGGCAGACCGTGCAGCGCCAGGCGCGCAATTCGGCGGGGGGGATGCTGGAAAAGGAACTGGCCCGTCTGGAACAGCAGATCCAGACGTCCGAGAACGACCTGATCGAATACCAGCGGCTGCACGACATCGCGCGTGTCGAGGCACGCGGCTCGATGGAAAGCCGCTACCTGAGCGCGCTGATGGAACGGCGCAACCAGTTGACCACGGAGCTGATGCTGCTGGAGGCGCAGACCCCGACCCTGGAAGGGGCCAATGCCGCTGTGATCAGCGATGTGGCACGCCTGACAAGGGGGACCGGTGAGGTCAAGGCCGATGCCGGTGAAAGCGTAACCCCCGCTGGCGAACCTATTCCCGGGCGCGATGCGGAAGTCACAACTGAGGAGACGCAGAAGACGGATGAGGCGATACAGGGGTTCCAGGACCTGCGGGTGAAGCTGCTTCGGCTGGAAGCGGAACAGGCTGAGCTGCTCAAGGTCCTCAAGGATGATCACCCGC
Organism: bacterium; assembly: GCA_020048935.1. Lineage (GTDB taxonomy): Bacteria > Verrucomicrobiota > Kiritimatiellia > UBA8416 > UBA8416 > UBA8416. Next base: position 8,554 of record JAIFLS010000023.1, read on the forward strand.
GCCTGCGGGCCGTGCGCGACGAGATCCGCAGCATCCAGAACCAGATCGACGCCATGGCCGAGGTGCAATTGCGCAACCTGCAGGACCGCCACCGGGCCCTGAGCATCCAGCTCAACGCCATCGAGACGGCCGAATACAAATGGCAGGCCAAGAACCTGATGGCCAGCCAGCGCCAGGCGGAATTCATGCGCCTGCAATCCGTCATCTCGCGCTTTGAAAGCCACTACAACACGCTGTATACACGGCTGCACGACATGCGCGTATCCGAGGAACTCAAGGCCGAGCATTTCGTTCCCGAGGAGATCACAACCGAAAACGATCCGGTCTGGCCGGATCCGGTGAAGATCCTGATGGCGGCGCTGGCTGGCGGGCTGGGGCTCGGGTTCGGCATGGCGTTCCTGGCGCAGGTGGTGGACAACAAGGTCCAGACGATCAAGGATGTCGAGGGTACCCTCGGGATCCCGTTCCTGGGCGGCATCCCCTACTGGGCGCACAGCGGGCTCGAGAGCGCGATCCGCCCGATCGTGACCGAGGAGCATTCCACCGGTGCGATCGAGGCCTACCGTGCGCTGCGCACCAGCGTGCTGGCCGAGCTGAACAAGAAACACGAGAAGATCCTGCTGATCACCAGCGCGGACTCGCGCGAAGGCAAGACGCTGACCGCGCTGAACATCGCGATCATGGTGGCGCAGATGGGCAAGCGCGTCCTGCTGGTGGATATGGACTTGCGGCGCGGCCGCATCCATCGCTCGCTCGGGCTCGAGCGCGAGCCGGGCGTGACCGACGTGCTGCGCGAGGGCGGCTCGCTCAAGGACGTGATCCAGCCCGCCCGTATCGAGAACCTGTACGTCGCCCCCGCGGGCAGCAGTATCGATGACAGTGCGGAGCTGCTTCAGACGGTCGATGTTGCCAAGTTCTTCTTCAGTGTTCTCGACGATTTCGACTATATCTTCGTGGATACCTCGCCGGTGCTGCGTGTGACCGATACCGTCATTCTCGCCAGCCAGGGCATCGGCCAGGTGCTCTATGTGGCCCGTGTCAACTTCACCCCGAAGCCGATGATCCGCTACTCGCTGGACATGCTCAAGGACGCCAATATCCTGGGACTGGTCATGAACAGCATCGAGATGCACAAGATCAGCAGCCTGTACTATGCCTACCAGTACCCGAACTACGCCTACTACAGCAATGCCTACACCTACGGCTACAACTATTACTACTATGATGAAAACGGGGGCAGCGGGCGGCGGCACCGCCGTGGCACCGCGATGCTGCGCAAGCGGCTCGAGCAGTCACGCGGCTGGGTGCGCAAGATGCTGATGCCGATGCAGTAGGGGCGATACACCCGGCCACGGCCGGCGGGGAGAATGGATTGCGCGATGCGGTCGCACGTCAAACTACAGAGTTCCTGGGTGGTGCTGCTCGACCTCGGCTGCCTGCTGCTGAGCATCCTGCTGGCCGTCGTCCTGCGCTTCGGGCATGACGAGATGATCCAGTATGTCTTCGCGCGCTTCGACGGCTGGGTGGTCTTTGTCGGCAGCATCCTGATCGCCAACTACATGGCGGGCAGTTACCGGGTGCAGTACAGCCTTTCGCGCTTCAACATGATGGTGACCTGGCTATTCTCGATGGCCTTCGCCATCCTGATCCTGAGCGTCACGTCGTACGCCTGGTTCAAGATCCTGCTGGGGCGCGGCGTGCTCGGCCTGGCGGTCGTCTTCTATAGCGTCTTCTCGCTCTATCTCAGGATCGTGGTGGTGCGCTGGATCTATTCGGTCGTCGGCGTGGCCAAGCGCTTTGTGATCCTGGGAAACGGACCGGCCGACCAAAGGCTGCGCGATTATCTTGAGAATCCCTTTATCCTGCCGCGGCACCGCCTGGTGGCCTGGATCTCGCTGTGCCCGCCGGAACGCCGGCTACCCGCCGCGGACGGCCTGGTGATCGGTGGCGTGCCCGTGGTCGAGGCCACGGCGGACGAACTGCCGGACACGCTGAAAAGCCTGTCTGCGGATATGCTGGTGCTGGGGCGGTCGGCCATGTGGGATCTGAGCGGACTCTACGCCCGTCTGCGCCAAGTCCGCTTTTCGGGTTTCGAGGTGATCACCCCCATGGCGGTGACGGAAACCTATTGTGGACGGATCCCGCTGAACCTGATCGACGAGACCGAGACCATGCGCATGGGCATCGAGGACGGATTCCCGACCATGCTCCGCCTGAAGCGCGTCTGCGACATGACCTTCGCGATCACGGGCGGTATCCTCTCGCTGCCGCTGCTCGCGTTGGCGGCGGTGCTGATCAAGCTGACCGACCTGCGCAGTCCGGTCTTCTACTCGCAGGTGCGGGTCGGACGTCTCGGGCAGGTCTTCATGATCCATAAGCTACGCACCATGCGTCCGGATGCAGAGACCGGCACGGGTGCCGTCTGGTCCAGTGCCGACGACCCGCGCATCACGCTCGTGGGGCGGGTGCTGCGGAAATTCCGGATCGACGAGCTGCCTCAGTTCTGGAACGTGCTGATCGGCGAGATGAGCCTGGTCGGGCCGCGCCCGGAGCGGCCGGAAATCGTCTCGCAGCTCGAACAGCAGATCCCGTTCTACAGCGAACGGGCGTATGCCCTGCCGGGACTGACCGGCTGGGCCCAGATCCACTGCCCCTACGGCAATACCGTCGAGGCGGCACGCCGCAAGCTCGAATACGATCTTTACTACATCAAGAACATGTCGCCGAGTCTTGACCTGCAGATCATGCTGCGCACCCTGCGTACGGTTCTTTTCGCCCAGGAGAAGGAATGAAGAACGCGTCTTCCTCCCGGCGGGAATGGTGGGTGGCGATCCTGCTGGTGCTGTGTGTGGCGCTGGTGGCGTTCTGGGAGATCACCTCGCGACTGGCCTCCCGTCCGTTCGACGACCTGCGGCTGAGCGCCGAGGATTTCGCCGGCTTCCGCCCGTCCGTGCCGTCCTGGGAGCTGCGGCTGGTGCATGTGAAGGCGACGCCGACGGAACCCACCGTGATCGCCTACGAGGCGCGCCATCGCCAGGAGGGGACAACCGGTGCCGGCGAGCCGGTGCTGGTGCGCCTGGTGCATGGCTACAACATGGTCGATTGCATGCGGATCAAGCAGTACCAGGTCGAGCTGCTCGCGGATCGACGCCGGCCTGCCAATGCGGCGGACCTGCCGGTGCAGGTCTGGCAACTGACATCCTCTGGCGGCAAGCGCATGGTCTGGGTGACCAGCATGCTGCGCGCATCCGATTTCACGCCAACGGATACCGATACGCGTGACATGGCGTTCCCGCGGGTCGGAACGCCCGACGATCCGGCCTGGGCACCAACGGGGCTGAAGTGGAGCAGCTTCCGGCATCCCGTGCGCAACTTCCGGCTTTCCTTGCGCAGCAAGTGGAACGCCTCGCGCTCCGACCTGCTGACTTTCCTGCGCCTGCGCCAGCCCGCCTGGGCCAGCGACGTACTGCTGACCATGGTCAGCGAGTATCATGGCGCCGCCTCCGTCACGGATGCGACGAGTATCATGGCGCCGCCTCCGTCACGGATGCGACGGAGGCCGAGGTCACCGCCTATGTGCTGGATGTGCACAACAAAATGGCCCGTCAGTTCCAGGCGCACGGCGACCTCACGGCGCGGGGGGAGCAGGCGGATAAGTAGGCGATCACATCGCGTTCCATGTTCAGTCTTCTGAAAGAACCCACCCCGCCCTTCGGGCACCCCTCCATGGAGAGGTGCCCGAAGGGCGGGGTGGGCGTCACGGAGCAAGAGGTCAGGCCAGCGCATCCACCTGCCGGACATAGGCGTCGATATCGAATTTGCGTTCGAGGCCGCTGGCCGCCATGTAGCGCACGGTCCCGAAGATGGGTCGCTCACCCCAGGGGCGGTCATGCTTGCCGAAGCACCAGGCCACGCCGGTAAAACCGTTGGCATCGCGCCCGTCGAGTTCGTATCTGTTGTTCAGGTAGAGCAGCGTCTCGAACGCGATCTCCGGCGATGGTGACCACTCGATCACCTTCTTGCCCCAGTACATGCGCATGTAGTTGTGCATCTTGCCGGTGGCGACCATCTCCTTCTGTGCCGCATTCCAGTAGCGGTCGTGTGTGGCGGCATTCTCGAACTGGTCCCGGCGATAGCAGACCTCGCGCGGATCGCTCCGGTGGCGGTCGAGCGTCTTGCGGGCCCAGTCGGGCAAGGCGTCGTAGGTATCGTACGCAGGCTGGTGATGCACGAAGTTCATGCTCAGCTCGCGGCGCACGATCAGTTCCTCCAGGTAGGCTTCCACAGCATCGGCGGGAGCCCCGGACGCCTGCACCTGCAGGGCGATATCGAGCGGCGAGACCTGGCCGAAGTGCAGGTAGGGGCTCATGTCGGAACAAATGCCGTTGGCCGGATCGTTGCGCGCGGTATGGTAGGTGGGCAGCTTGTCGCGGATGAACCGCGCCAGCGCGGTGGCCGCCGCGTCCTGGCCACCACGGAAGGTTGTCGACGGGGCGACCGTGCGGTCCAGGCGCAGATCATCGAGCGCTGGAATACCGGCATCGGCCTGTTTCTTGTCAAGGCGTGGAATCGTATCGGACGGTGCAGGCGCCAGCGGCACGAGGAAACGCTCGCGCAGGCGGTTGATCTTCGGGCGGATCGTGCGCGCGGCGTATTCTTCCTTGTCCGAGACCAGCGAAACCGGCACGACGACGTCGGTCTCCACGGCGGTGAACGGGCAGCGCACACACGCGGCGACGGCCTCGCGCCATTGCCGCTGGATACGCAGATAGCCGACATCCCCCACCAGCAAGGCCGCCCGGCCAGCCAATTCAGCAATCACATCCGGTGGAGCGCCCCGGTAAACGCCAAAAGCGATACCGCGCTCGCGCAACGCATTGGCTACATCGTGCAGCCCTTCAAGCATGAACGCATAATGCCGGGCATTGGCTTCCGGAAAACCATCCGTCAGCGCGAAGGCGACCCGCAGCGGCAGGCGGCAGGCCACCGCCGCCTCGAACGCCCATTCCAAGGCGTGGTTGCAGCGCGTTCGCTGGGCCTGCTGCATCCAGTAGAGCACGTAGCGGCCAGGCAACGGCGCACCCCCGCGA
>JAIFLS010000069.1 GCA_020048935.1 bacterium
CGGATTAGAAATCCGTTGCTCTATCCACTGAGCTACGGGGGCGGAATGGAAATACTCAAAAGTTGCGGCATTATGCGCTGCCACCAAATTGTTGGCAAGCCCTTTTGACAGTCCCTATGGCCCTTACGTTGTTATGAATATTTTTCTGTATTAGTTGGGTATCATAGGCTAGGCTTGAACAAAGGTTTTGTTATTGGGATCCTGTTTACGAGGGGTTTCATGAATGGTGTGTATTGGCGTGCCGGGGGCTTGCTGGCGGTTGCGGCGGTGGTGGTCGCGCTGCCTTTCGTGTTCCGGCGGGACCGGCTGGAAAGCGACTGGAGGCGCGGGGATCCCGAACTGATCGTCATCAGCCCGCACAACGAGGCCATCCGTACCGAGTTCGCGACGGCTTTCAGCGCCTGGCATCAGAGCCACTACGGGCAGCCGGTACGCATCGACTGGCGCAGCATCGGCGGCACGACCGAGATCATGCGCTACCTGGAGGCCGAGAGCATGGCCGCCTTCAAGGCCTGGCGCAAGGCCAACGGTCAACCCTGGCCCGAGGGGGCGGAAAACTTGACGCTGGACCGGCGTTTCAATGCCGCCAAGTCCCCGGCAGACGACACCGAACGCGAGCGGTGGCTTCAGCAGCGCGACCTGCATACCGCCTTCCGCGGCAGCGATGATCCGCAGGCCTTCGGGTGCGGCATCGACCTCTTCTTCGGCGGCGGGACATACGACCATGGCGCGGCGGCGGGAAAAGGATTCACCGTCGCGCCCTGGCCTTCAACGCAACCGCCCGACGAGATTGTTTCCGCCGACGGCGTCGAGCGTTTTCCCGCCCGAGCCGGTGGCGAGGTCTGGCGCACGGACACTTTCTTCGGCACCGTCCTGAGCACGTTCGGCATCTGCTACAACCCCGACCGGCTGCGCGACCTGGGTATCGGGAAAAACCCGGCAACATGGACCGACCTGGCGGACCCGCGCTATTTCGGACAGATCGGCGTCGCCGACCCCACCAAGAGCGGCAGTATCGCCAAGGCATTTGAGCTGATCATCCACACCGAATGCCTGAAAGCGGTCGAGAGCGCCGGCTATGCCGATCAGGCCAATGCGTTCGAAACTCTGATCGCCGCTGCCGGACTGCCAACGGGCATCATGCCACCAACCGTACCGGACGCCTACCAGCAGGCAGTCGAGCAAGGCTGGGAGGCGGGAATCCGCCTGATCCAGCAGATCAGCGCCAACGCACGCTACTTCACGGACGGGTCAGGCAAAGTCCCGATCGACGTCAGCGCGGGCGATGCCGCCGCGGGTATCGCGATCGACTTCTTCGGACGCTACCAGGCCGAATCCACACGCGACCTCCACGGGCAGCCGCGCATGGCGTACATCACCCCGATCGGCGGGTCCGGGGTCAGCGCCGACCCGATCAGCCTGCTGCGCGGGGCCCCGCACCGCGAGCTGGCCGTGCGCTTCATCCGCTTCGCGCTCGGCACCGAAGGCCAGTGCCTCTGGACCTACCGCGCCGGGACGCCGGGCGGACCGGTCAAGTATTCCCTGCGGCGGCTGCCCGTGCGCCGCGATTTCTACCCCGATCCGGCGGATCCCGTCCAGCACGCGGTGCATCAGGAGCACCTGCGCCACAGCACCGATGCGCTCGATGATCCGGCGGTCGACCCCTACGCCCTCGCGAAACGCTTCACCTACCAGCCGCGCTGGACCGCCGGACACTTCAACATCCACCGCGACCTGATCCGAGCCATGGGCATGGATGCCGCCACCGAGCTGAAGGCTGCCTGGCAGGCGATCCACGCGCATCCCGATCCCGAGCGCCGGGTGCGCGCCCTCGCCCTGCTCGAACGCCTGCCCACCTGCCCCGAACCGCTCGACTGGAAAAGCGCGCTCACCCTCTCCAGCCGTCACTCGCGCCTCGACACCATGCGCGAATGGACCCTTTTCTACCGCCAGAGCTACCGCGAGGCACTGGCCTCTTTAGCAGAGGAATCGCCATGAACCAGAACCGTGCACGCCTCGTCTTCGCCCTCACCTGCCTCACGTTCGGCCTGTTGTTCTTCTGGCCGCTGTCACGCGTGATCGCCGGCGGCTTCTTTACCGACGGCGGGTTCACCCTCGAATTCCTCTTCGGCGTATTCCGCAATCCGGTCTATGCCGAAGGGCTGCGCAACAGCCTGCTGATCGCCATCGGAACCACGACCCTGACGCTGCTGATCGCCCTGCCGCTGGCCTGGATGAGCACACGGTTCGATTTTGGCGGCAAACGCCAGCTTTGCGCCCTGCTGCTGCTGCCGATGATCCTGCCGCCGTTTGTCGGCGCGATCGGCTTCCAGAAGATATTGGGGCAGTACGGCGCGCTCAACGCCGCGCTGGGGCTGGGCCCGATCGACTGGCTGGGGCACGGGCGCTACTTCGGGGTGATCCTGCTACAGGCCTTGTCGCTTTATCCCGTGCTCTATCTCAATGCGTCTGCCGCCCTGGCCAACGTGGATCCGGCGATGGAGGAGGCCGCCGCCAGCATGGGTTGCGCCGGTTTTTCGCGGTTCCGCCGCATCACGCTGCCGCTGATCATGCCCGGGCTCTTCGCCGGCGGCACGATTGTCTTCATCGCCGCCTTCACGGAACTGGGCACGCCGCTGATCATGAACTACAACCGCTGCGCACCGGTCCAGGTCTTCGACGCGCTCAAGGAGATCTCCTCCAGCGCCTTCCCCTATGCGCTCGTGTTCGTGATGCTCTCATGCAGCATGCTGCTGTACGCCGCAGGCCGCCTGGCGTTCGGGCGCCATGCCTATGCGATGCAGGCCAAGGCATCGACGGGCGCGGTCACCCGGCAGGCACGCGGACTGGCCGGCCTGCTGGTGCCAGGGTGCTTCGTCGTGATCGTCGCCATCGCCCTGCTGCCCCATGCCGGCGTGGTGCTGACCAGCTTCAGCGTCCCCGGCGGCTGGTACCGCACGCTGCTGCCCGAGGCATTGACGACGGCGAATTACGCCGACGCGCTCGGGCATGAGATGACCCTGCGCTCGATCCGCAACAGCCTGGTGTTCTCCGGCCTGGCGGTGCTGTTCAACATTGTTTTCGGCCTGGCGATCGCGTTCACAGTCGTGCGCTCGCGCCTTCGTTTCCGCGGCATGCTCGACACGCTGGCGATGCTGCCGCTGGCGGTGCCCGGGCTGGTGATGGCCTTCGGCTACCTGTCGATCAGCTCCATGCTCAGCAACCAGGCGTGGGTGAAGGAGAGTCCGTTCTGGCAGGGGATCTTCGATGTGCGCGTCAATCCGGCATTATTCCTGGTGATCGCCTACGGGATCCGCCGCCTGCCCTACATGGTGCGCAGTGCCGTGGCAGGCCTGCAGCAGACATCCGAGACACTGGAGGAGGCGTCCGCCAACATGGGGGCTTCCCCGGGCGTCACGTTGCGACGCATCACGCTGCCGCTGATCGCCGCCAACCTGATTGCCGGCACGCTGCTGGCCTTCGCCTTCAGCATGCTGGAGGTCTCCGACAGCCTGATGCTGGCCCAGCGCGCGGATTTCTACCCGATCACCAAGACAATCTACGAGCTGTTCCAACTGATCGGCACCGGTACCTACGTCGCCGCCGCGCTCGGCGTCTGGGCAATGGTGTTCCTGGCCGTGGTGATCCTGGGTTGCAGCCTGCTGCTCGGCCGCCGCATGGGCGCGATCTTCCGGATTTAAAAAGGCGCAGGTTCAACATTTTGCTTGCAAGCCCCGCCTTTGTTGTCCAGCATTTCACCCCCATGCGGCAAACTTGACGCATACATGGCATTCGGACAGGATCCGTTTCGCCAGGTACGCGCTGTGTACAGGTTGAGAATACGAGGTGAAATGATGGCGAAGTTCAAAAAATCGGCAGATATCAAAGTGGGTGTGGTCGGCTATGGCGGCGCTTTCAACATGGGCCGTCACCATCTCAACGAGATGAAACAGGCGGGGATGAGCCCCGTGGCGGTATGCGAGATCGATCCGGCGCGCCTGGCGGCCGCCAAAACGGATTTCCCGGGCATTGAAACCTATCCAGGCGTGGACGAGATGCTGGCCTCCTCGGCGGTCAACCTCGTGACCATCATCACCCCCCATAACACCCACGCGGACATTGCGCTACGTTGCCTCAATGCCGGCAAGAGCGTGGTGTGCGAGAAGCCGCTGGCGATCACGACCAAGGAGTGCGACGCGATGCTAGCCGCGGCGAAAGCGAATAAATGCGTCATCTCGACCTACCACAACCGGCACTGGGACGGATGTATCCTCAAGGCCCTCGAGGTGATTGGCGGCGGCACGATCGGCGAGGTCTTCCGGATTGACGCCCGCATGGGCGGTTTCGGCAAGCCGGGTGACTGGTGGCGCAGCAGCAAGAGCATCTCCGGCGGTATCCTCTATGACTGGGGTGTACACCTGCTAGAGTACGCCTTGCAGATCCTGAAGGGCGAGAAGATCGACGAGGTCACCGGGGTCTCGCAGAACGGCTTCTGGGCCCCGCATACCGCCTGGAAGAAGGACACCAACGAGGACGAGGCTCTGGCTCTAGTCCGTTTCAAGAGCGGCAAATACCTCAGCCTGTGCATTTCCACCCTCAACGCGTTCCCCTCCGGCAAGGTTCTCGAGATCCGCGGAACCAAGGGCGGCTACGCATTTGATATGCGCACGTGGGAATTGACCACCTACAAGGAAACCGGCGAGAAGGTTGTCGTCAGCGGCAACAATCCGCCGTCGGAAGGGTATAAGCTGTACCAGAACATCGCCGACCATCTGGTCAAGGGCGAGAAGCTGATTATCACAGGCGAGTGGGCGCGCCGCCCGATCCATATCCTGGACCTGGCGGATCAGAGCGCCCGGAAACGGTGCGCCTTGAAGGCCAGCTACACCTGATCGGGATTCCTGTCAGTTGCCGATACGACCCTTGCTGGAGGGGATGCGAGCGTCGCGCGGGTCGGCTTCGAGCGCCATGCGCATCGCGCGCGCCAGTGCCTTGAATACCGATTCGTAGGCGTGGTGCGCCTCCTGGCCGAGCAACTGCTCGATGTGCAGGTTCATGCGCGCCTGGACCACGAACGCCTGGAAGAAATCGTCGAACAACGCCAGCTCGAAATCCAGCAGCTTACGCTTCTTGCAGGCCATGTTCTTGACCAGGTACGGGCGCCCACCCAGGTCCACCACCACCCGGCACAGCGACTCATCCATCGGCACATAGAAGAAACCGTAGCGACGGATGCCCTTGCGGTCGCCCAGCGCACGGTCGATCGCCGTCCCCAGAGCCAACCCGACATCCTCCACCGTGTGGTGGTAATCAACATCCAGATCCCCCGTAGCCTTCAACTGAAGGTCGATCAGGGAATGCCGCGAGAACAGTTCCAGCATGTGGTTCAGGAACGGCAGTCCCGTATCGACGGAATATACCCCGGTCCCGTCCAGGTTCACCTCGATGCGGATCCTTGTCTCGCGTGTCTCGCGCGTCTCCGTAGCGGTCCTTGCCTTATTCATCATGCCTCCCCTTCCGAGCTCTTGAAATCCTTCAGGCTGAGCTGGATCGTGTCTTTTCCCATGTACGTGTTTTGCTGCACCTGGAAAAGCAGGTCATGCCCGTTGCGCCCCAGTTTTCGTCCGGCCATGCCGAACCCGATCGCATCCATCTGCGTCGCCCCGCAGGAGACGGTCATCTTTAGGTGATTGCTGCCGACCAGTTTCGGCTGCCCGAGGATGCGGACGCCCTTGACACCCCAGATCGGGGTCGGGTTGCCAAGCCCCAGCGGGCGCAGCGCCTCGACGGATTCGATCAGCGCCTGGTCGGCATCAGCAAGAGAGATCCAGGCATCCACGGTATGCGTCAGACCGAGGTCCTCGTCATCAATCAGCCCGCTGCAAGCCTCGTTGAACCGGGTCCGGAAGGCCGCGACGTGTTCCTCCCGGATGGTCAGGCCCGCCGCCTGGGTATGTCCGCCATAGGCCACCAGCAGATCCGAGCAACGATCAAGGATCGAGACCAGGTTGACGGAGTTCACGCTGCGGCAGGAAGCTCGCCCGAGGCCATCCTCATCGATGGAGATCACAACGGATGGACGCTTGAAACGCCCAGCGAGCCTTGCCGCCACGATACCGATGGTGCCGATATGCCATCCCCGCCGGCTGGCAACCAGACCGAATGACTGGCGAGGATCGAACGCGGCCTCGATCTCGGACGCGGCCTCCTCGATGATGACCTCCTCGATCCGCTTGCGCTCCCGGTTGCTGGCATCCAGTTGGCCAGCCAGCCGCCTGGCCCGCGCCGGATCGTCCGTCATCAGCAATTCCAGCCCCACGTCAGCACTTCCCAGCCGTCCGGCGGCATTCAAGCGGGGCCCGATCAGGAATCCGAGATGATAGCAGTCCAGCCGCGTCCGGATACCGGCCACCCGCACGAGGGCCTGGATACCGCAGCGCGCAGCGGAACCGTTCAGGCGGTTAAGACCGTGCCGAACCAGCGTACGGTTCTCGCCGGTCAGCGGCACCACGTCCGCTACCGTTCCGATCGCCACGAGGTCAAGGTACTCGCGCAAGTCAATCGCACCGGCCTGCGAGCGCCCGTCGGATAAAGCCTGCTTCACCAGCCCGTGACAGAGTTTGAACACCACGCCGACTCCCGCCAGCGGTTCGACGTCCGCCGGTGCGCCAAGCTTGGGGTTGATCACCGCGACGGCAGCCGGCAGCACCAGGCCCTGTCCTTCATGGTGGTCGGTGATGATCACGTCAATGCCCTGGGCCGCCGCATCGGCGACAGTCTCGATCGAGCGCGTCCCGCAGTCCGCGGTCACAATCAGCGAGGGATGCGTCTCCTCGATCACTTTTTCAAGCGCACCGATCGAGAAACCGTACCCGTCTTCCAGCCGCCGGGGGAGGAATGAACTCGCCGTGGCGCCGAAGCGTGTAAGGACGAGCATGAGCATGGCCGTGCTCGTCACTCCGTCGCAGTCGTAATCGCCGTAGACGGTAATCCGCTCGCCGGCATCGATGGCGCGCCAGATCCGGTCGACCGCCTCGCGCATCCCGTGCATCTCGAACGGATCCGACAGGTCACTGAGGCGGGGATGAAGAAACCGCTCGGCCGCCGCCGGCGAGTCAATCCCGCGCGAGAGCAGCACTTTGGCGACGGGCAGAGACAAGGCGAGCACAGAGGCCAATGCCCGTGCGCGCGCCTCGTCCACCTCGACGGTTACCCATTGTGCGATTTCCTCTTCCATCGACTAGACCTGGGCTGCCTCGACGGCGAAGGCCGGCTTCCGCCCGCGATACCAGAAAATCGCCACCGGGGTCGCGATGAAGACCGTGGAATAGGTTCCCGCCACCACACCGATACACATCGCCAGTGCGAAATCGAATATCGCGCCGCCGCCGAAGATCAGCAGCATGACCACGGTGATCAGGGTGGTGAATGACGTCAGGATCGTACGACTGAGTGTCTGATTGATGCTCAGGTTGCACAAGTCCCTGAAACTGGTCTTCTTCGTATCCAGCTTCAGGTCTTCACGAATCCGGTCAAAGATCACAATCGTATCGTTCACGGAGTAGCCGACAATCGTCAGCAGCGCCGCCACGATCGTCAAGCTGATCTGGGTGCCCATCAGCGAGCAGATCCCGAGCGTCACGAGTACGTCATGCACCAACGCCACCACCGCACCCAGTGCAAAACCGAACTCGAACCGCCAGGTCACATAGATGATCATGCCGATCATGCCGAGCACCACGGACCAGACCGCGCTACGCTTGAGTTCGCTGCCGATCTGGGATCCGACCTCGTCCACCTGAGAGACAGTGAATCCGGCCTGCGGAAATGCCTTGAGCAGTTCCCGGTGAATCACCTCCGAAGGTTTCTCGCCGTTTACAAGATCCGCCCCCGATTTGATCTGCAGCGAGGTCGCGACCTTGCTCTCCAGTTCCGTCTGGTACTGGATCACCGGCTCCACAACGCCCGCTTTCTCAAGCGTTGAGCGCAGTGCATCCACCGGCACCGGAACGTCGCCCTGCGTGGGCGCAAACATGAACGTCGTCGCTGAACCGCCCGTGAAATCAACACCGAACACACTGCCTGGCGCCCGCACCGCGCGCACTGCCAGCAAACCGCAGGTGGACACGATAATCACCAGCGACAGGATCGTGGCCGGCGCACACTTGCCAATGAAATCGATATGCGTGTTGGCTTTGACAAACGTCAGCATCCGGAGTGATTTGATAGAGGTCTTCGCGGCCATCAGGCCGAAGATCAGCTTCGTCACCACAAGGGCGGTGTACATGCTGACCACAATGCCGCCGCAGAGCGTGACGGCAAAGCCGCGGATCGGACCGGTGCCGAAGATGAACAGGATCACACCCGTCATCAGCGTGGTCAGGTTGGAGTCCACAATGGCCAGGAAGGCGCGGTCATAGCCTGCCGTCACGGCCGCCAGAAACCGCTTGCCCGCCCTCTGCTCCTCCCGGATGCGTTCAAAAATCAGCACGTTCGCGTCCACCGCCATGCCGATGGTCAACAGGATGCCCGCCACGCCGGGCAGCGTCAGGACCGGCAGCGTGATCGCGCCGCCGCCCTTGCCCATGCTCATGAAGCCGGCAGCCAGGATCATCCCCAGCGGCAGCAGCAGCAAGTTCAGCACCAGCGCCACATTGGCCACAACACCAGCCAGCATGTAATACACACACATGAACAGCACGACACCGATAAAGCCCATTATGACCGACTTCAACCCGCTGTCGATGGAGTCCTTGCCCAGGCTCGGGGCGACGTAGCGTTTCTCCTCGATCCGCACACGGGTCGGCAACGCGCCGGAACGCAGGACGTTGACCAGCCGCTTAGCCTCGGGCATCTTGAAGCTGCCCGTGATCTGTGCGCGCCCCCCACGGATCGGCTCCTTGATGCGCGGCGCTGAATAAAGCGTGTTGTCGATCACGATTGCCAATTGGCGCTCGCCCGAGGGATTCAGGGAACCGCCGGGCGCGTACTGAGTGGTAATCTCCTCGAAGCGCGTGGCCCCGCCGCCAGTGAACTCGAGACCGACCGCAGGCTGGTTCAGGTCGGTCATCTCCAGCCGGGAATTTTTCAGGTCGCGACCCTGAAGGACAGCATGGCGATTGACGAAATACGGGCTGTAGACCAGATGTCCCTGGACCTCCTCCTCCTGGAAAAGATACTCGTAGCGAGGATCCGGAGCCTCGAAAAGCCCTTGCGCCTGCAGGAAGGCGGCATCCCGCTTGTCGGCCGGCACGTCATCGGTCATACTGCAATACCGGCGGCCCCCGAGTGTGACGATCTGCCACCCCGGCGGCACCTTGCCGCTGTCGAGCAGGCGGTCGACCAGCTCCTGGCTGCGCTCATGCACCATACGGAACTCAAGGAAACCCACGCTCAGGATAAGCTGCTCGGCCTCATCGCGCTTCTCCTCGCCAACGCCCGGGAGCTGGATCTCGATCCGGTCGGCTTTCTTGACGATGCTGGGCTCCTCGATCCCGAGACGGTTCAGGCGGTTGCGCAGCACCTCGATCGAGCGGTCCAGCGCGCCGTCGAGCGCATCCTTGACCTGTACATCCAGCTCGATATCGGTGAGCTTGACCCCGTCATCCCCCGAACGGATGTCGCTGGCGATCTTCTCCTCATCGACCTTGACGACAAAACTGATCCCGCCTTTCAGATCCAAGCCGAAGCGCACCTTATCACTCCAAGGGATCACGCGCGAAAGCGATCCACCCAGCAACGCCACCAGCAATATCCAGTTCCACCAAGCATGTTTACTCATCTGTTCAGTTCCTCGCAATAACCGTTCTGTTTTTCAAACGCATTTTCCAGACGACATCCGCCGCCCCTTGAAACGCTATTTCTTCTCCTCGTCCTCGACCTTGTCACCTTTCTCAAGTACACGCGAGACCGACGCGCGCAGCGCCTCGACCTTCATGTTGTCGGCAACCTTGATCACAAACGTGGTTTCCTTCACATTCGTGATCGTGCCGACCAGCCCCCCGCCGAAGATCACCTTGGCCCCGCTCTTGAGGTTATCGATCATCTGCCGGCGTTCCTTCTCCTTGCGCTGCTGCGGCCGGATCATCATGAAATACATCACGCCGATGATCAGCACCATCGGCATCATCATCTGCATCAACCCGCCGCTACCGCCCGCGGACGGTCCGAAAAACGCCATCATTTCAAATCCCTGCATAATCCTCGCTCCTTAATTGTTCCAGACCTTAGACTACAGACCATAGACTATAGACTGCAGACTACAGACTCAAAATCCCCCACTCAACTTCCTTCACCACCAGCACCAACCTTCGCTCAAGCTACGGCTTGGCAAGCAAGGCCGGCGGGATCGAAACCAATACACTCCGAATCGTCACTCTCCCACATACCAGCAAACTCACACACCCACACACGCATTTTCCACATCAGCCTGCTGCCGAGCCTCGAATTCATCGCGGAACTCGCGGAAAAAGCCGCCGCGCACCGCCTCCCGTATCTCGGCCATGAAGGCCATATAGCGGTAGAGGTTGTGCAGCGTCAGCAACTGCAATCCCAGTATCTCCCCCACATTCAACAGATGCCGCACATACGCCCGCGGGAAATGCGTGCAGGTATAGCAGCCACACCCCTCCTCCACCGGCCTG
>JAIFLS010000190.1 GCA_020048935.1 bacterium
ATCTGCCGGAGGAGCTCGAGGTAACCGGTGTCTTTGACCTGGGCATGCGCGACTTCGACGGTGGCTTTGTGCTGACCGATATCGGCATTGCGCGCGATCTGGTCGGGATGGTGCAGGGCGCCTATTCGGTGTATGTCATGACGGCGGACGCCTTCCAGTTCGAGGATTATGCAAGGCGGGTGCGGGAGGCGGCGGGCCCTCTCTATGCTGTGGAGAGTTGGCAGGAGGTCGACAAGATGCTGTTCGATGCCCTGGCACACGAGAAGACCATGATGTTCGTGCTGCTGGCGTTCATCACGATCGTGGCGATCTTCTGCGTTACGGTGACGCTGATCGTGATCGTCGTGCAGAAGACCTCCGAGATCGGCCTGCTCAAGGCACTGGGAGTGCCGACCTGGAAGATCCTGCTGGCGTTCCTGATCCACGGCTGGGCGCAGTGCCTGGTCGGTACTCTGGCTGGCGTCGGGGCGGGGCTTCTGATATTGAACAACCTTAAGAATATTGTCGGGTTGCTGGCTTCGTTCAATGTGTCGGTCTTTCCCAAGGCGATCTACGGGCTGGCGGAGATCCCGTGGGCGATCACGGCTGGCGACCTGGTGCAGGTCGGGGTTCTAGTGATGGTGGCCTGCACGGGGTCGTGCATTATCCCGGTGCTGCGGGCGGCGTTCCTTCAGCCGGTTGAGGCGTTCAGGCAGGAGTAGTATTATGCTAATCGAGGCGGAGAATCTGCATAAGCGGTATTTGCTCAAGCGCAGCGAGGTGCATGTGCTGCGCGGGGCGGATCTGCGGGTGGCGAGCGGGGAGACCGTCGCGATCATCGGGCGCAGCGGAGCGGGCAAGAGCACGTTGCTGCATATCCTCGGCGGCATAGACCGTCCGGATACTGGCAGTGGTAAAGTGCGGATCGATGGCGAGGACCTTTACGCGCTGTCTGGCGCGAAGCGAACCCGGATGCGATCGGATCGGATCGGATTCGTCTTCCAGACCTACCACCTGCTCAACGAGATGGATGTGCTCGAGAATGTCATGCTGCCGGCCCGTGCGGCCGGGCATCCGCAGCAGCCGTCCCGCAAGCGCGCACTGGAGCTGCTGGATGCGGTCGGGGTTGCCGACCGCGTACGCCATACGCCGCTTGAGCTTTCCGGCGGCGAGCAGCAGCGGGTGGCGATTGCCCGCGCACTGATCAACGATCCGGTGGTCGTGCTGGCGGATGAACCCACGGGCAACCTCGATGTGGAGACCGGCGAAAGCGTGCTGCGGTTATTGTTCACGCTGACACGTGACCGCGGGCATGCGCTCGTGATGGTAACGCATAACGATGAAATCGCCCGGACCTGCGATCGGGCGATGCGGCTCGTGGATGGGCGACTGGTTTGATTCTATTTGTGTTAATTTTTGTTTTGCGCTGATTACTTTTATTCGGTAACGTTGCTCCCAATCAATTACGCCGTTCTGGCTTTTCGAATAGTCGGCAATGGCTGCGTGGGACGCGGATGTCGGGGATGGCACTATGCGAAAGGGGATGAAGATGCTGAAACGAACGTTTGGTAGCGTGGCCGTGGCGCTGTTCCTCTTGGCGGGTGCTGATCAAGCCATTTCCCAGTCCAATGTGGAAAAGAAACTGCTACCGGAGGAGCAGATCCGGGTGCGTCGCTTTGTCGGGATCGGCCCGCGTGCGCTCGCCACGACTCCTATTTACCAGACCAGTATCGGTGCCGGGGCCAAGCGTGCACAGGATTGGCATGTCGTGACGGTGAATTATGATTCCGCGCCGGAATGGATGAATGACCTGCTGGTTGAGTTTCATGTGTTGACGATGATTCCGGACCCCGAGACGCGCAAGAATCTCTATTCACTGTACAAGAAGACGGTACGATATGTGGATATCGAGCGGGGGAAGGATCACCGGGCGATGGCGTTCCTGCGCCCAGCCGCGATCAATCGCTACGGCAAGGTGGTCGCCAGCGCGGCGGTCTTGACCGTCGAGGGTAAAGTGGTGGACGAGCAGAGCGAGACGGCGGTTGATCTGCCGGAATTCTGGTGGCGTAATCCGCTCGTGATAGACAGTCCAGCGCTGACGGTTCGCGAGGGCTACCTTCTGAATCGTACAGAGTCGCCGTGGGCTTTGGTAAATCCGGATGATTACGAGGTTATAAAGTAGTGTCTATGTTTGATCGAGACAGGGTACTTGCTCTTGACTTGGGTGCCTGCAAGATTGTGCTGGCCGAGTTCCAGTTGGTCAAGGGGGGTGGACCGGTACTGTTGCGTTACGGGATTCGCCAGATTGAGGGCGAGGGCGGTAACGAGACAGACCGGTTGGCTTTCATTGTTACTGCCATCCGCGATTTGATGCGCGAGCAGGCGATCCGTCCGGCCCCGATCCTGATGACGGTCTCGGGCCAGGCCGTTTTCCCGCGTTTCGTCAAACTGCCGCCGGTCGGTCGCGACAAGCTTTCACAGATCATCCAGTACGAGGCGGAGCAGAATGTGCCGTTCCCGATGAACGAGGTGGTCTGGGACTACCAGTTGATCGGCGATGATTCGGAAGAGCTGAACGTGATGCTGGTGGCGGCGAAGGTGGATAGCATCAAGCGGCTGACCGACTGCGTCCAGGCGGCGGACCTGGAGCCTGATGTGGTGGATGTCTCGCCGATGGCGCTTTACAATGCCATGCGCTACAACCATCCGGAGCTGGAAGGCTGCGTGATGATGCTGGATATCGGCGCACGCTCGTCGAATCTGATCTTCATCGAGGAAAACCGGATTTTCAGCCGTAGCATCCCGGTGGCTGGCAACGCGGTGACTCAGGAATTGATGAAGGAGTTCGAGACCGATTTCGCGGCGGCGGAGCGACTGAAGCGGGAACTGGGCTTTGTGGCGTTTGGTGGTGTCTATGCCGGGGCGGACAACGAGACGGCGGACCGGGTCTCCAAGATTATCCGTTCGGTATTGACGCGGTTGCACGCCGAGGTCAACCGCTCGATCAACTTCTACCGCAGCCAGCAGGGCGGCAGTCCGCCGGCATCGGTGCTGTTGACGGGCGGTTCCTCGATGATCGCGCATGTCGATACGTTCTTCCAGGACAAGTTGAAGGTTCCGGTTGGCTATTTCAATCCGTTTGCGCGGGTGTCGGTGTCGGAGGAGATCGATGCGGAGCGTTTGAACGACGACATGCAGAGCATGGGGGAAGTGGTCGGCCTGGCGCTGCGGCGAGCCGGTCAGTGCCCGGTTGAGATCAACCTGATGCCCCCGGATCTGGTCGCGCTGAAGGTTTTCCGCCGTCGTAAACCGTTCTTTGCGCTGTCGGCAGCCGGCATCGTGCTCCTGATGCTCTGCTGGTGCGGTTATTTCTTCAGTGCCGGAGCTGCCTATGAAAAACAAGTCGATACCGTGAAAAAGGAAATCAAATCCTTTACGGAGACCAAGCGGCAGCTGGAGCAGGCTGTAGCGCAGCGGGCTGCGGCAGCGGACAGACTGGCGGAAGTGACGGATTTGATCGGGAGCCGCAGCCGCTGGATCGAGGTCCTGGATGGAGTCCGGGGATGCATGCAGGAGGGCATGTGGGTGACGGCGATCACGCCCGAAGTCACGGGCACCCGGATTCCGCGAGTGGATATCACCCTTCAGGCGTTCTCGGATCGCCTGAAGGATGACGAGCAGGGAACGGCTTCGGAGCGGTTGCGCAACCGGTTGCGGTCGACGACGCTGTTCAGCGAGAACAGCGAGATTGTGAGTGAAATGGCCGTCGGGGCTTACCTGCGGCGTTTCTCGATACGGCTTGAACTTGTTAACCCGATAAACGTACAGTGACGCAGGCATGAAAAAAGCCCAGATAATCACCCTTTCCTTGTGCGCCACCAGCGCGATTGCGCTTCTGGCAGCGGGCTTTGTCCTTTATCGCGGGATCTCGCGATTCGGACAGGCGCGCGAGGCGCTTGACACGGCCAAAACCAGGCTTGAAGGGTTCTACCGCGAGCCGGTTTTCCCTTCGTCCGATAATGTGCGCCGGGAGCATACCAACACGGTGACACTGGCACGTTGGTTTGATGAGCTGGCGGCGGAATTGCGCAAGGGTAATGTCGTCAGTGCGGAGCGAAGTCCTTCGACGTTCAAGAGCGTGTATCTCGAGAAAACGCTGGCGCGGCTGTTGCAGGAGGCTCAGGCCGCCGGAACGGAGCTCCCGGCGAATTTCGGTTTCGGTTTTGGACAGTATGCCGGAACGCCGACCCTGCCGAGTCCCGAGGATGTGCCGCGCCTGATGGAGCAGTTGGTGCTGGTAAACCGTATTTCCATGATCCTGTTCGCGAATCGCGTCAAGGCGCTTCGCGCGGTCGAGAGGGCGGCATTCGAGAGTCAGCCCACGACGACTGCCGCTGCACCGGGCGCCGTGCCCGTGGTGGAGCCCGCCACGCCGAGGAGGAGAGGCCCCGGGGCTCAGCAGCCAGCAGCAGCCGTGCCGCCCCCGCCTTCAGGCAGTCAGCCCGGTGTGATTCGGGAAGGGGCGTTGTTCGCCAAGTATCGTTTTGTGATTGAATTCAATGCCAAGGAGAGCGCCTTGATCGGGGTCTTGAACGCCTTGGCGGCCAATCCTACCTTTACGGTTGTCAAGGTTGTGCGTTTAAATAAGGATATCCCGGTGCTGATGCCTGTGATGGTGGATGCGGCGGCCGCAGGTGGTGTTACCACCATCCCCGGGTTGGGAGAACCGCCGCCCACTGCGGAACCGGCGTTGCGGCTTGGCCCTGCTTATCCGGTCTGTGGTCTGGAAATGGAGATACCGATGCAGGTCCGGATGGAGCTGGATGTCTATAAATTCAAGGGGGATTCCGATGGATCTGGGGATTAACGGTTTCCTTGGCCGGATAAGGGAACACTACGACAAGGTGATTGCCTTCGCGGTCCTGCTGGCGTTGATCTCGTCAATCGCTCTGCTGGCGGTCAAGATCAACATGCTCCGGCAGGATGAAATCGATTTCAAGGGGTGGCTTAAGGGCCTTCGTCCGCAGAATCCGGAGGCGGTGCTGGTGGAACCAACCGCCTACGACCAGGCGCGACAGTACCTCAGTACCCCGTTGCTGCTTGGCGTGCCTGGCGTGGAAGGGTCCAGCAACACGTGGATGTTCGTGCCGGAAACCCGTTACAACTGCCGGGAGTGCCGTCATCCGGTGTCCATCGCGGCTGAGATCTGCCCGTTCTGCAATAATAAGCCGGCCGAGGAAGCCAAGCCGGAGCCGCTGGATCATGACGGAGACGGCATGCCGACCGATTGGGAGCGCCAGTACAAGCTGGACCCGTTTGATGCAACCGATGCCCAGAAGGACTTCGATGGGGATGATCACACGAATCTGGAAGAGTTCAATGCAGGCAAGGATCCCACTGACCCGAACAGCCGTCCGCCGTCGATTGGTCGGGTTAAAGTGGATGGTATTACCGCGCCGCAGTTCGGACTGATGTACAAAAGCAAGGTCAGAACGGCATCAGGTTATAAGTATGGATTGAACTACCGGTTGCCGAGCGGAGAGATCCGGACGGAGTTTGTCAAGATCGGGGACACGGTCGAGGGCTTCAAGGTAGAGGGCCATGTCGAGAAAAGCGAGCCGGCCAAGCCGCCTGCCCTGGGGAAGGTGGACGTCTCGGAGCTGACCCTGCTGGCGCCCAAGGGGGACCCCATTGTGCTGGTCATGGGGCGTGCCGTGAGTTATGTCGAACTGATTGCGCATCTTTCGCTCAAGCTGCGGGATGAGGTTCAACGGTTCGATGTGCGCAAGGGAGATTCGTTTGAAGTGGACGGGGGGACTTATTCGGTGATTGACGTTGACGCAAAAGGACGGAGTGTGGTAATTAAGGGAACAGCTTCGGATTCGGCAATCACCATTGAGCAGGAACCGGGGGGTGGGGATCGTTAGTCACCACGCCCCGAACAGGGTATGGCAGGTCGTTTTTGTTGCTGGCGGGATTTAATAGGACAGACTCAAAGGAGAAGGTAACATGATGGAGCTTCGATATGCAGCGGCATCGATCGGTATCGCGACAGTATTCTCACTGTCGGCTTGCCCGGTCTTCGCGCAGGCGGTGCAGGATGATGACAGCTTGTTTGCCCAGGAGGAAATGACGATCACCGATACGGTGGCAGGTAAATTACCTGCTGCTGAAGGCAGTGGTGACTCGGATTTCCTGAACGAACTTTTTGGTGAGGAAAAGGTTGTGCTGCCCGAGGATCTCGGGGCGGCAGTGGAGGCCCTGCCGCTGGAAGGCCTGCCCGCCGGGGATGCAGCGCAACCGGTAACTCCGGAAGTCGTGCCCGAGAGCCTGGATGCCGTGGTCGAGGGTATCGCAGCGAAACCCGCGGCGGATATAGATGCCTTTCCTTTGGAAAAGGGGTTTGATGCGGATGCCGTGCTGGGTGAAATGCTGGAGATGGGCGATAGCACCGCGGTAGCCGAAATCGCCACAGGCGGGGATACCAATACTCCCGTACCGGCGGTAGATACCGCGGCCGCCAAGGGCGACGATCTTGATGCTATGTTGGGTGAGATGGTTGCCGCAGAGCCGGACGCCGTTTCAGGCGATGCCGGTGCTGTTGCCGAGGTTGCGCCGGTAGTTGCGGTGGCAGAGCCGGTGGTTGCCGAGGTTGAGCCGGTGGTTGCGGTGGCAGAGCCGGTGGTCGCCGAGGTTGAGCCGGTGGTTGCGGTGGCAGAGCCGGTGGTCGCCGAGGTTGAGCCGGTGGTTGCCGTGGCAGAGCCGGTGGTCGCCGAGGTTGAGCCGGTGGTTGCGGTGGCAGAGCCGGTGGTTGCCGAGGTTGAGCCGGTGGTTGCGGTGGCAGAGCCGGTGGTTGCGGAACCGGTTGCCGTAGCGGCAACGGACGACTTGGGCTTCCTGTTCGATGCCCCGCCTGCTTTGGCACAGCCTGATCCGGTCGCTGAAGCGCCAGTGGTTGCTGAAGTTACTGAGGAGAAGGGGGCTCCCGCCGCAGATACTCTCGATTCCCTTTTTGGTGAGACTCCTGTTGCTGTAGCAGACCCCGCTCCTGTTGCTGTAGCTGAACCGGCTGTGGTTGCTGTAGCAGACCCCGCTCCTGTTGCTGTAGCTGAACCGGCTGTGGTTGCAGGGGATGACTTGGACGCCTTGATCAGTGGATTGGCTGGCGAGGCCGAGGGCGTTGCCCCCGTCGCGGAAGTGGCTCCTGAGACTCCGGCAGTCGCGGAAGTGACTCCTGAGACTCCGGCCGTCGCGGAAGTGACTCCTGAGGCTCCGGCCGTCGCGGAAGTGGCTCCAGTCGACGATGATCCCATGGCTTTAGGCGATGATATTTTCAAGTCTTTGGCGAAAGTTGGCAAAAAAGACATCCGGAAGTCACCACCATCCGTGAAGGCCCCGGGGGTGGCCGCTGACCCTTTCGTTGATGCGCTGTCGCAACCGGCCACACCTGTTGCCGAGTCTGTGGCAGCGCCATCTGAGATCGATGCTCCTGCTGCCGAGCCTGTGGCAGCGCCAGCAGAAGTCGATATTCCTGTTACCGAGCCTGTGGCAGTGACAGCAGACGTCGATGATCTTTTTGCCGTGCCTGTGGCTGTACCAGCCGAAGTCGATGCTCCTGCTGCCGAGCCTGTTGCAGAGCCCGTCTCGGTCGATGCTCCTATTGCGGAGCCCGCTGTGGCAGCGCCAGCCGAAGTCCCGTTCTCGCTCGATGATTTTGTTGCTGCCGAGTCTGGTGAGAATTCCAAGGCCGCACCGGTCGAGGTGGGCGGGGCTCCGAAACGTGATCTGCCTACGGGGGCGGCGGCTTTTGAGGAGGCTGAACGCCTGAAGAGGGTGGCACGGGAATATCATGCCACCAGTGCACTGGACAGTGCCAAGAATGCATTGCGTCAGAGGGATTACCCGCGCGCAATTCTGATGTACAATCAGGCATTGGCTAACCTGCCTCCCCGTCCCGATATGGAGCCGGTAATCGCCGAAGCTCGCAAGGGGCGTGGTGCCGCCTACTACCTGCAGGCACTGTCGCTGGAACGCATGGAGGACTACGAGAAGGCGAAAATCGCAGCCGAGAGTGCGGTGAAGGACGGCTACGTGCGCGCCGAGGAAACCGTCTCCCGTATCAAGAGCAAGATCGATGCACCGCCCACTGTGGCCCCTCCTTCGGCAACACACCGGTGGCGCGAAGAGGATTACCAGAAGACGCAGTCACAAGTAAAAGAGTTCCTGAAGCGCGGTCGCGAAGCCTATTTGACCGGGGAATATGATCGCGCGATCCTGGCGTTTGAATCCGTGCTGGCCCGTGACCCGGAGAACAAGGAAGCCACCCGGTTGATGAATTCAGCCGCGAACAAGCAATACGACCGTTCCTCGATGGAGCTGAATGCGACGGCAGCCCGCATGGTGGCGACGGTGCGCGATACGTGGAACCCACGGCATTATGGCTTGCACGAGACCCCGATCGAGGCGCAGACCGGCGGCACAACCAAGGTCACCGGGGATGAGGAGGCTAAACGTGCCGCTGTCCTGGATAAGATGAGCAAGATCCGGATTCCGGAAGTCGATTTCCGGCAGGCGAATATACGTGATGTCGTCAAATTCCTCTTTGAGCAGAGTGTCGAGTTTGATCCGGCGCCAAACCCCGCCGATCGCAAGGGTGTCACCATCATTCTCAAGTTGGACGGGGATTCGGGTACAACGGCCGCCGCACCTGTCGAAACTGGAGGCGGCTTCGATTTTGGTGCCCCGGTTGCGGCTGCTCCAGGGGCTGCGAACGAGACGCTGGTGACGTTCAGTGCGCTGGATATCACCTTGAAGGATGCCCTGGATTATTCGGTTGATATCGCCAAACTCAAGTACCTTATTCGTGGCAGTGCCGTGATGGTGATGCCTGCCAATGAGGCCGGCGGCAAGATCGAACACCGGATGTACGATGTGCTTCCTTCCGCCATCACGCGTTTACGCGAGTTAAGCACAGCCGTGACTTCAGGCGGGAGCAATGCGCGCCGTGGCGGTGGAAATGATTTCATCGTGATGGAGGGTTCGAGCAATGCTGGGAGTGGCGAAGAGGTCGACCTCAAGGAATTCTTCAAGGAAATGGGCGTCGAATGGCCCAATAAATCCCAGATCAAATTCGTCAGCGGTCTGGGCAAGCTCGTTGTCGCGAACACACTGGAGAACCTGACGGTCTTCGAGAAGGTGCTCTCGATATTGAATGTCGTCCCTTACCAGATCGAAATCGAGGCCCGCTTCATCGAAGTGGCCCAGACCGATGTGGATTCGCTGGGACTCGAGTGGCTGTTGAACGACAATTGGGAGATTGCCCAGAAGAAGGGGGCGGATGGTACGCCCCTAGGTTCACGCGAGCGAATCGAGATGACCGCGAATTCCGGCACCGGCGGTTTTACAGCGGGTAATCGTTTCCTGTCGAGTGCCGGCGTGGGAGTCAATGCAAGCAAGATGACGGACACGGTCGCCAGCATCAGCGGGGTCTTGACCAATCCTGAGTTGACGCTTGTCCTGCACGCGCTGGAGCAGAGCGGTCACACCGATCTGTTGTCCGCACCCAAGATCACGACGCAATCGGGACAAGCCGCGACAATCAAGGTCGTCACGGAATACATATACCCGACCGAGTTCGAGACCTCGGGTATCGGCGGAAACAATAACACGACGACCACAGGAAACAACAATGGCGGCGGTGTTGTCGGTGCCGTCGTGACCCCGAGCGAGTTCGCTACGCGCGAGGTGGGTGTCATCCTGGAGGTAACCCCGGAAGTCAGTCCGGAAGGACAGATGATCAGCCTGAGTCTTTCGCCTGAAGTGGTTTCGGAACCAACTTGGCGTAACTACGGTTCGAGCTACACGTCTTACGATCCGCAAGGAAACCCGGTCGTTCAGCAATTGAACATGGAGCAGCCCTTCTTTCATACCCGTAAGCTGACGACGAACCTGTTGATCTACAATGGGGCGACGGTGGTGATGGGCGGGATGATAACGGAAGTGCGCAACATGGTCGATGACCAGGTTCCGCTGCTGGGTGACGTTCCTCTGATCGGGCGCCTGTTCCGCAGCAAGTATGAATCCAGCGAGAAGCGCAACCTGCTGATCTTCGTGACAGCGCGGCTGGTGGATCCGTCGGGACGTGCGCTGGATAAGGAGCGCTTCGGGGTTGACAAGAGCATTGCCGAACGGATTGTGGCTGCCGACCAACCCAGCAACTGAAACAGGCGCTGATGGCTGATACAAGACTGCTGCTTGTGGATGGACTGGCGGGTGCGTACCGTTTTTTCCATGCCATTCGCGGGCTGAATACGCAGGCGGGCGAGCCGGTCAATGCGGTGTTTGGTTTCGTGCGCATGATGCAGATGCTTGATCGCGCCTGGAAACCGACGCACCGGGCGGTTGTCTTCGATGGGGGGACGCCGCCTGCGCGCCTTGCCCTGGTGCCCGACTACAAGGCCCATCGCAAGCCGATGCCCGATGCACTCAGGGAACA
>JAIFLS010000037.1 GCA_020048935.1 bacterium
AATCGGTACTGGCAGCAGGCTTGCAGGCCGTGCAAAACGTGGTTGCCTCGCGAAGCACCCTGCCGGTCCTTTCGAATGTCCTGATCACGGCCGGGAACGATGAAATCACCTTGTCCACCACCGATCTGGATGTCAGTGTGCGCTGCAGGATCGAGGGACGTATCGAGGCGGAAGGGGCCACGACCGTACCTGTCCGGCGTTTGTCCGGAATCGTGCGTGAACTTCCCGAGAGTACGCTGGAGATCGAGAGTGACGAGAAGGAGCAGATGTCGATCACCAGCGGCTCCTCGTTCTTCAAGATTGTCGGTCTGCCGGCGGATGATTTCCCTGCGATGCCTTTGGCGGATGACGGCGATTTTTCCTATCTGATTGATCAAGGCGTATTCCGCGAGATCGACCGATGAAACCCGCTATGTTTTGAACGGCGTGATGTTAAGCTTCAAGGAGGCTAAGCTGACGGCGGTGGCGACGGATGGAAGGCGCCTGGCGCTGGCTGAGAACGAGGTTGATTTCCCGGCTGAGTCCGAGGCGGACATGATCCTGCCATCCAAGGCGGTAAGCGAGCTGTTGCACATCCTCAAGGACACGGGCAATCTGCGCATCTATCCCAAGGGCAACCAGGTGGTATTCGCCTTTGAAGGCACGGTGCTGGCGACGAAGCTCATCGACGGAACCTACCCGAATTTCAGGCAGGTCATTCCGGCGCAGTGCGAGGAGCGGGTGACGCTAGAACGCGAGGCCCTGCTGACGGCTTTGCGCCGTGCCTCGCTGATCATCGCGGACAAGACAAGCGCCACGCGTCTGACCTTTGACAACAACAGCCTGGTTATCCTGACCACCACCCCGGATGTAGGGGAGTCGCGCGAGACGATACCGATCAAGTACAGTGGCAAGGCAATCACCGTGGCTTTTAATCCGGACTACATGATGGACCCGCTCAAGAACCTGTCCAATGACGAGGTTTCCATCGAGTTGACCGACAATCTCAGCCCGGCCGTCATGAAATGCGATATTCCATTTCTTTACGTGCTGATGCCGATGAGGGTTGACTGATCAGCGGGAATCGTATATAAGCGGAACCTCGATTCGATGCCCGATAGTGTAATGGTAGCACAACAGACTCTGAATCTGTTTGTCATGGTTCGAGTCCATGTCGGGCAACCAAATCCCCGCGAGTATGGCAAAACAACTGTTCGCTTACAACGCAGAAGCCGCTCTCGCGGCGCGAGCGGGCTACAGCGATCGACGAAGAGATTGGACCAAGGGTGAGTAAGAAATATAAAGTCGGTATTGTCGGTATTGGTGCGGTCGGCACGGAAATGGTCAAGGTCCTGCGGCAGCGCAAGTTCCCCTGTGACGAGATCCGCATCATGGCGCGCACAGCCCGTGAGGAGGAAATAGCCGGGGAAGTGTTCAGCGTCGTGGAAACCACACCCGAGGCGTTTGACGGGCTTGATTTCGCCTTTTTCGCCGGCACGGAGGGTTCGAAAGGAGCCTCGCAGCAATTCGGCTGGCAGGCGGTTGAGCGTGGCGTTATCGTGATTGACAACGGCGATGATTTCCGCATGGATCCGCGGGTACCGCTGGTCGTGCCCGAAATCAATCCGGAAGCGCTGAAGAATCACCAGGGTTTCATCTCGAATCCGAACTGCAGCACGATCATTGCCTTGATGGCCGTTGGCCCGCTGCATCGTGCCGCCGGTTTGCGCCGCATGGTTGCGGCCACGTACCAGGCCGTTTCCGGAACAGGCCGCAATGCCATTCTCGAACTGGAGCAGCAGCTTAATGACTATGCGGCCGGAAAGCCTCTTTCGCATGAAGCCTATCCGCACCAGATCCTGCTGAATGTGCTGCCTCAGATCGGTGGTTTGAAAGCAGATATGCCGGGCTATACCAGCGAAGAGGCGAAAATGCTGTTTGAGACGCGCAAGATCCTGGGGGACGACCGGATCAAGGTATCCACCACCTGTGTGCGTGTCCCCGTCTTGAACGGGCACTCAGAGGCCTTGTTCCTCGAATTCGAGCGGCCTCTCTCGGTTGCCGATGCCAGGCGCATCCTTGGCAGTGCCAAAGGGGTCCAGGTCGTCGATGACACGGCGAAGGCTGTTTATCCGATGCCGGTGACCGTGTCCGGCACCGATGACTGCCTGGTCGGGCGTATCCGTCAGGATAACAGCACGGAGAACGGCCTTTGCCTGTTTGTGTCCGGCGACAACATCCGCAAGGGAGCCGCGTTGAACGCGGTCCAGATCGCCGAAGCGTTGATCTGAACCGTTTCTACTGGGAGAAGCCCGGAATATAGGGGCTGCCTTCCCAACTGGCCGGCGAATTCCACGGAATGTCGGAATCGTGGGGAGTGGCGCAGCCACCGGCCAGTGTGGCTAAGATGGCGATAAGCATCATGGCTGTCAATGTTCGTGTCTTCATCTTCTCCGTGGCCCATCTACTGCCATAAGACAACATCACCTTCGTTGATGGGGCCTTGCTGCCAATCCGGCAGGATGTCGCCAATGGCCAGGTTCTTATCACGGTCGACCTGCGAAATCCGAACCTTGGCAATAAAGTTGTCTTTACCACCATCAGGATTCTTACGCTGGATCAGCAGTTCCACCATGGGTAGGCTTCCGTCAGTCAATGCGCCAAACAAGTCAGTCACGAATGCCGGTTCGACAGCCATGACAACGAACAGGTTCTTCTGATCCACGGATACCACACGCCCCTTGATACCCGCGGGGATTTTACCGCGCAGTCGATCAGTCGTGACGCTGCTCCCGATATTTACTCCAGTGCCCGACCCGACGTCCGGGCGGTTTTTGAGCTGGTCGCGAAGATCCGCCACGATATTCAACAGCTCAGCCGTTTTTTGCTTGAGACCCTCGTTCTCCTCTTGCAGCGCTTGCTTTTGCCCTTCCAGATCGGTGATGTTCAGTTTAAGTTCCGCGATCTGGTCATTGGCCTGCTGCAGTTCACGGCGCAGTCCTTCGATCGTGCGGTTGAGCTGGGCGATTTCATTGTTCAATTGAACGATATGGACCAGCCGTTCGCGCAGCGTCTGCTTCTGCTGGTTGAGTTCCCTGATCGTTTCAACCAGCTCGGTGCGGATGGTCAATAGCTGCTGGCGGGTTTCGGTAAGGAGGTTCAATTGTGCGTTGGCCCGTTCAATGACGTCGTCGATCACTCCCTGTGTCGTTCCGGGTCCGTCCGATATCTTCAAGCTGGTTACCGGATGAAGGTCCGGTTTCGAGGTCACCGGATTGATCTTGTAGTAACTCATCAGTTCCCGGCGCTTGGCATCAGTGCCTATATTCACCGTGGGCTGCTCCTGTGATTCGAGTTCCTGCTTGTAGGAATTCCAGAAGGGGCTGGTGGTGGGGTTTTCAATGATCTCGGCCGCGACGCCCGAGACATCGCGGGCGGGGTAGGTGGCGGGCGGTTCGGGTGCCTTCGGGGGTTCGGCTTCCAGTGTGCGCGCAAGCGTAATTAGGCCTTCCTCCAGTTTGTGCGTGCGGCCTTTCAGGATCTCTCGCTTGGCAAAAAGCATGATCCCGAGCGTCAGCGCAGCGATGGACAGGATCAGGATCAGGACTACAAGAACTCTCAAGAATTTCGCCATATGGCCTCCCGAACGGTCATGTGATTAATGTCGACCCATCACTGGATTATCCAGTGCTCGTAAACGTTGACTTAATTTGACTCGTCTGTCAACGTTTTATGTTATTTTCATAAATAGGTTTTCAACACATGGTGACTATGCTATGGGTAGAGCATGAGAACGACAGATGTGATTGTGATCGGCAGCGGCGGGGGGACGAAGATCGCGGTTCCGGCGGCGGAGCGCGGTTTGAGCGTGGCGTTGATCGAGGAGGATGCGTTCGGTGGCACCTGCCTCAACCGCGGATGCATACCGTCCAAGATGCTGATCCATCCGGCCGAGGTGGCCGGGCATGCGCGTCATGCCCACCGGCTAGGGCTGGATCTGGAGGGGGCGCTGCGGTTGAGGTTTTCGGATATCATGCGGCGAATTGCCAGGGAGCTTGGTGACACGTCTGCCGCGGCCCGTGCCCGGCATGAAACGCATCCCGGCGTCACGGTTTACAATGGGCATGCGGTGTTCGTGTCGGACAAGGTTGTCATGGTGAACGGGGAGTCCCTGACGGCCGATAAGATCTTCATCGCCACCGGAAGCCGGCCCGAGCGGCCGCCGATCGAGGGGCTTGCCGGCACGCCCTACATAACCAGCCGCGAGGCGCTGCAGCTTCCGGCGGTGCCTCCCCGGATGCTGGTCCTGGGGGCGGGGTACATCGCCGTCGAGCTGGGCGGCGCGTACCGCGCCTACGGTTCCGATGTGCAGTTTTTGGTCCGCAGCCGTTTCCTGCGCGGACTCGACGATGATGTGACGGCGGAGTTCGAGCGTGGTTTCCTGCCGTATCACAAGGTCCATAAACACTTCCGGTTGGACAAGATCAGCCACGATGGCAGCCAGTTCCTCGTGCATGGCCGGTATCCCGATGGCAGCGGCGACGTGGTGACGGGCGACACGCTGCTGGTGGCGGCAGGCGTGGTGCCGCAAACCGACCGGCTCGGGCTTGAGAATACCGCGATCCGGCGGAATCAAGGAGGGTTTATCCAGGTCGACGATCATCTCCAAACCGCGGTGCCGGGGGTATACGCGCTCGGCGATTGCGTCGGCAACTACCTGTTCCGGCACACGGTTAATTTCGAGGGCGAGTACCTGATGCGCACCGCTTTCGCGAAGGGTCCCTCACCGGCTTTGGATTACGGTCCCGTGCCGTACGCGGTCTTTGCCACGCCCCAGATTGCCGGTGTCGGGGCAAGCGAGAGCTCGCTTGAACGCGATGGTGTCGACTACGTTGTCGGGAAAGCGACCTATGCGGACAGCACTCCAGGCATGGCCCGGGTTTCGGAGCTTGGCTTCGTCAAAGTGCTGGTCGAACGCTCCAGCCGGCGGTTGCTCGGGGCGCACATTGTCGGGGACGAGGCCTCGGTCATGATCCATCTGTTCATTGCCATGATGAAAATGGGCGGCACGCTGGACGACCTGCTGGGCATGATCTTCATCCACCCGGCCTTGCCGGAGGTTGCGCGTGATGCGGTGCGTGATGCCGCCCGTCGGATGTAAGCCGCAGTTGCGGCGCAACTGGGCTACAAGTAGCCCGCTCGCGCCGCGAGCGGGGCTCATCAGGTGCTTTACTTGTCCAGTTCCCGGAGCTGCTTCATGAGTTCCTCGTACTGCTCGGTCGGGACCGTCAAGTAAAGAGACTGGGCGCAGCGGAAGCCGATGAACGGGTCGCCAATCTCACCGCGGCGCTTGCCGCCGGATTTGCTCCCGGCCTGTTGGGCGGCATCGACCGGGTCGAACCGCCGGAATGCGGCCAGAGCGTCGAGGCTGGCAAGATAATCGCCGCCCCGGTAGGCATGGCGCTGCGAAGTCTGGGTCTCGGGTGAACGTTCCGGTCCCTGGGGATCCTTGATTTCCACTTTCTGATAATAGACCGGGTCGTAATAATCATGAACCCATTCGGCGGCATTGCCCGCCATATGGTAGACGCCGTAGGGGCTGATATCCTTCTGTTTCCAGGGCGGAGTCAGCAGTCCGTCGGCCTTGGCTTTCAGAGCCTTTGCCGGCAGCAGTTCATCCACGTTCCAGGTCTCGTCCGGCAGCACGGTCGGCGGGGGCGGGGGCGGGGGTTCACGCTTGCGGCAACTGAATCCGCGCTTGGGCGGTTCAGGTGCCACGGGCGGGTTCTGGCGATCCATTTCGGCGGCGACCTGCTTGCGGAAGATCGGCCAGTTGGCCATGGCGATGTCCGGTTTTCCCTCGCCCCACGGGTAGGTTGCGCCCTCGAGCCCGCGCGCGGCCTTCTCCCATTCCGCCTCGGTTGGCAGGCGTTTCATATCGTCGCGTTCAAAGGAATCCTTGCCTTTCACCCAGCGTGCAAAGGCGAAGGCGTCGAACCAGTCCACGCCGGTGACCGGCTGCCGGTCTCCGCTGAGGTGGCTATGGCTCCAGCCCCTGGCGTCGTGCTTCTTGAGCGGCGGTGCATCGGGATGCTCGAACCAGGATTCGCCAGTGGTCTTGGTGTGTTCAACAAAACGGCGGTAGTCCTGGTTCGTGACTTCGTACTTGTCGATCAGGAACGGACTGACATAGACCAGGCGCATCGGGAATGTATCCTGGCGGGGATCATCGCCCTTGGCCCCCATCAGGAAATAGCCGCCCGGGATGTAGGCCATGTCCTTCGAGACGGCGATATTGCCGGCGGCCGGACGGTTGCCGAGGCCCGTGGGCTGGTAGGTCGTCATGATCTGTTCCATCATCCGGGGGAAAATATTGAAATCCATGCGCCCGAGCACGGCCTGTGCCGGGCCTTCGGTCTTGACAACCTGGGAGATCCAGAACTTCAGGAATCGCATGGTCTCGTAGGTAGCGTTATGGAAATCGCGCTCGCCAAGCAGTACGGCCAGGCGACTGTTCATCAATTCGGGCAGGCGGCGGGCAATGTCGCGCCGTTCATCGACAAGCTGTTTGTGGGCGGCGGCCATATCCGCGTTGGTCTTGAAATCCTTGCGTGCCTCCAGATGGAGGATCTGCTTGGTCTTGAGGTTGAATCGCTCAATCGTGGCCGATACCGGTGGAAACCAGAGCTCTTCCACCCGTTCAAGGCCGCGCTCTATATTATCCAGTTCCGCACGAAAAGCGTCGCGTCGACTGCTGATCTCCTCGACGGTTTCAGAGCCAGCACATTTGGCGATGAACTCATCGAACAACGCAATCCGCTGCCGGTACTCGTCGGCCGTGAAGCTGGCATCCGGATCGAGTTTCAATTCCAGGAGTTTCTCGGCCAGGAAGGGGGTGACATCCGAATCCTCAATGGATTTGATATCGGTGCGCAAGATCCTCCGGCTGGTTGAGATGCTTTCCGAAACGGGGATCTTGAGGACCACCTGCGTCGCGCTCTTCGAGGCGACAACGCCTTTCAACTGCTTTCCATCGTTGAGATTCACGACGATCATCTCCTCGTCGGGGACGAGAGCCTGCGCCGCCGGGGAGAGATCCACGCGGGTGAGCGCCACGGCCGGGATGGAGTATCCGATAGCCAGCATGAGGCTGGCACCTAGGAATATGGAGTTGCGCATGATATACGATCCCTTTTCGATGTGTTTACTTATTGTGACTGTGAGACTTCATCGGCAGCCTGCGAGAGCGGTGAGGCGATCAGGAAGTGGGCGTTCTTGAAATGTGTTGACGCCTGGAGATAGGCACCGGCCTTGCACGCCATCATGCCCCTGGCCACTGCGGCCGCGCCTGGATGCTCGGTGCTTAATCGTGCCAGCCGCTCTTGCTGTGTCAGATCCTGCAGGGTGATATGGATCTCCTCGAATTCACCATCCCCGGTTTGTTGGAAACACTGCAACTGCCCGTCCTGCAGGATGCCAATCGTCAGCAGGACGGTCTGGCTGTTCAGCGAAACCTCGATGGTCTGCCCTTCCTGCTGGCGAAATGTCTCCAGGATCCACGAGTCAAGGTTGATCAGGACTTCCAGTTCGGTTTCCAGTTCCGATAGCGCGTCGTGATAGTAGGAAATGGATTGCTGCTCGCGCAGGGGGCGAGTCAGGTCAATGGCTCTCTGCAGATTCCCCTGGACGATGGCCTTGGCGGCAAGTTGCAGCACGGGCGTCATGATCTCCTTGGCGAGCTGTTCCTGCCGTTTGCGATCCTCGAGGCGGGCCTGCGATTCGCGCGCTTGACGATGCCTCTGTATGTCCTGCCGCATGCGTTCGCGAAAGGCGGTGTCTTCCGGCAGATCTCCCGCGTAAGCGGCGACGAGCGCCTCCGCTTGGGCATATTCACCAGCCTCCTTGTGGCCATTCAATCGTTTTTGCAGTGCATCGACTTGCTGCTGGCGTGTCTGGCGCCGTTCCGCTTTCAGCAGGGTGATGCTGGCCTCCGCGCGTCGTTCGTAGGATGTGCCCCTTGCCGCCTGGATCACCTTCTCGTAGAGGGCGATGGCGCCATCGGGATCTGCCGGGTTTGCGCGTTGCCATGCCACGGCGGCCTGGTAGAGTTTTTCCTCTGGTGACTCGTTTATATCGCTAACCGCGCCGGTGGCAGGGCCTTGCGGTGGCTGTTGCCGGGGCGTCGCGGTTGGCCTGGCCGGCGGCGGTGCCGGCTGTACCGGTGGTGGCGTGTGGCTGGCCAGTCCGAGATAGAACCTGACCGCCGCGGCGATGGCCACGGCGGCAATCGCGGTCCACAAGGTTGCCCATACGGCACCGGGCAGCGAGAGGCGTGTATTGTTTTTCGTAAGCCGCTTCAGTCGTTCGGTGTCAACTGGCGCACGTCTTTCGCTGCGCTGTATGGTGCTCATTTCATCGGCATGCAGGGTCTGGTGCGGCGTCAGCCCGCTGTAGACCCGGCGCATGTCCGCATGGACGGACTGCCACGACTCGCCGCGAAGGTCGGGATTCTTGGCCAGCATACGCTCGATCAGTGCGCAAAGCGGCCGGGATAGGGCGGGGTTAAGGTCGATCGGGTCTGGCGCGCAGCCGGTTATCTGCATTTCCAGCGCGGTATTCTCGTCGGTTTCGCTGAAGAGCCGCTTGCCGGTTACCAGATGGTAAAGCATCGCGCCGAGGGAATAGATATCGGAACGGAAATCGAGATGGGCGTCACCCCGTGCCTGTTCGGGCGACATGTAGGACGGGGTTCCCAGCACATGTTCGTCATCCTCCACAAAGCTGGACATGGCGTTGAGCGTCCGGGCCAGGCCCAGATCCATGACCTTGACTGTGCCGTCGTCATCGATCATGACGTTGTCCGGCTTGATGTCGCAGTGGATGACCTTGGCGTGGTCCCAGGCGTAGCCCAGCGCATCGCAGACATGCTCGGCCACCACCAGGGCGTCACGCTCAGGCAGGGTAGCCTTGCGGCGCAGCCATTCCCCGACGGTGTAACCGGCAATGTATTCCATGATGAAATAGTAGCTGCCGTCGGTCACGCTGGCATCGTAGACCTGCACAATGCCGGGGTGCTTGAGCCTTGCCGCGGCCTGGGCCTCGCTGCGGAAACGGGCGATCTCCTCGTCGTCAACCGCAAAACGCGGCAGCAGCACCTTGATGGCGACAACGCGGTCGAGCGAGATCTGGCGGGCCATCCAGACGGTGGCCATGCCTCCCTGCCCCAGTTTCTTGAGGATCTCGAATCCTGCGATTGTCGGCGTGTTGATCTCTGTCATGTATCGGTCCCGTAGTCGCAACCGGTCCATCCGATTGCGACAAGCCTGCGATCTGAGGAGCATAACGGATTAATCCGGCAGGTCAAGCCGTGTTACGCTGATAATTCGAGAAGGGAGTGGGTGGGGTGACGGGTGGAGCGGTGGCTCGCCGTCCCCTCTGCCCTGGTAATTGTCTCATTTCTTGCAGATGCAGGCTTCTACCCTGGCGCCACAGGCTTTGCAGGACGGCACGTTGGCACCTGCCTCGAATCCCCTGGCCTCGTCCGGACCGAGAATCACGAAATCCGCCGTGTTGCCGTTGATGGTTAACGAGATCGTATTCTTCCGCTCAATGCCTTGCGACGCACTCAGCAGGAAGCGGGCAGGACCAAGGCGATGGCACTCCCATCCTTTGGGAACACTCAATTCGACCGGCGGTGTCGGCTCTGGAACTGTCGAGACCTCGATCGTTTTGCCGATGCCAGGCCTCATCACCGGATCATTGCCGTAGTGGAGCCAGACCTCCCGCCCGTCAAGCAACTCCACCCCGGCATGATTATCCTGCAAAAGCGCACAGCGTGCCAACTCGTTGCTGAACAGCCGGGTGCGTAAATCACCGGGCAGGACGTCATCGGCTCCGAATGAAATACCCTCCTTCCGGGCTAGCGACGTTTCTGCCAGAGCCACCGTCCGCTCGGTCAATTCATCAATCGTGCCGGGCGCGCCACAGGGCCCCGTGAAAGGATGCAGGACAATCTTCCCGCCGATCGGCGCGATCCATTTTTGCGGGATCCCGTCCATGCCGTCAAGAATCCCGAGTAATGCTCCGAGTGTCGCCCCGGTGCAGTCGGTGTCATAGCCGCAGTTCACCGCCTTGCACATCCGGTCGCCGAAATCCTCCCCGTACAACCAACCGATGATGGTGAAAGCGATATTGGGCACGGCATGCAGCGAGCGTTGGCTGATGAACGTATCCACAATCCGCTGGCGTGTCCGTCCCCAGCTCAAGCCTTTTTCGTAACACCACAGGACCTCCCGTATCGCCCGCGACACGTTGCAGGAGAGGGGAATCATGCCCAGCCCGATCTGGATCAGTGTCATCGGGTCGCTTTCGACAAAAGCGGCGGACTGCAGTGCTGCCCAGAACATCTCCCCGTAGGTGCCCTCCCCGCCGGCATGATCCAGCGACGAATCCTTCCACGCCATCCGCGCCGCCGCCTGGGGATCCCCGGGATGCAGACAGGCCCAGATCTCGCTCCGGATCGGCGATCCCATGTCATCCACAAAGTAGTTCTCAAAACAGCCGGCTATAGGCGGGCGCAATCCTCGGTCGAAGTTCCGCATGAAGAACCCGTACTCGTTCCAGGGGTAGCGGCAGATATAACGGCTCCAGTAGTCGGCAAAGGTCCGGATGGAAGGATCGAGGCCCTCCTCCTCGAGCATCTTGAGCCATACCAGTTGAAGATCCAGGTCAT
>JAIFLS010000132.1 GCA_020048935.1 bacterium
CAACACGAAATCGCCCACCAGCAAACCCTCCTCAGCAAGCTCAAACAAGCCATCCTACAGGAGGCGATTCAGGGCAAGCTGACGGATGTTTGGCGTGCCGCGAACCCGGACGTCGAACCCGCCAGCCAGCTCCTCAAACGTATCCAAGCCGAAAAAGCCCGCCTCATCGCCGAAAAGAAACTCCGCCCCGAAAAGCTCCTGCCCAAAATATCCCCCGAAGAAATCCCCTTCGAAATTCCAGAAAACTGGAAGTGGTGCCGGTTGGGTGCGATCACAACAGACGTGAGCTACGGTACGTCCCAGAAGGCGCATCTCGAAGCCGAAGGCATCCCCGTTCTTCGCATGGGCAACATCACGACCGGTGGCACGCTGGCTTACTCCAACCTAAAATACGTCTCACCCAAAATCAAAGACCTACCCCGGCTGTTCCTCGAATCTGGCGATATCGTTTTCAATCGGACGAACTCCTATGAGCTTGTTGGTAAATCGGCAGTATTCAGAAATGAAAAGCCGTTTACACTTGCCTCATACCTGATCCGAGTTCGGTTGTTCGAGAGTCTCGTCCCAGAATACACCGCGTATTTTATCAACAGCGAAATCTGTCGCACGGAGTTTATTGAGCCTGATGTGATTCAGCAAAACGGACAGGCAAACTTTAACGGTACCAAGCTCAAAACGATTCTAATCCCCCTCCCGCCTCTCGCCGAGCAAGCCGCGATCGTGGAGCGGGTAGAGGCGCTGATGACAACCTGCCGGGCGCTGGAAGCGGAGATCGAGCAATGCCGCACCCACGCCGCCCACCTCCTCCAAGCCGTCCTCAAAGAAGCCTTCGCACCTTCGAGCGAGAGCACCCCATCCGCAACCACCTGCCCGCCGACAGTCCCGCTCCTTTCTCCGTAACCGTTTGCCAAGGGACAGGCATTTGATCGCACGAGGCGAGTTGGTACCGCAAGATCCAAACGACGATCCCGCAACGGAATTGCTAAAACGCATTGCCGAGGTGAAAGAGAAGATGCAAGCCGCAAAGAAGGCGAGAAATTCAGGACAACGGAAGCCTATTTTGCAACCAAATTGCTTTTTTAGCAAATAATCCGCAATTATTCTTGCGTAGATGCTTTAAAAGCGTATTCTAGTGCCATGATTATTCAATTCTCTGTATCTAACTACCGGTGTTTCCGTGGGCTGCAGACGCTGAATCTGACAGCCACAGGAGACAAGTCGCTGCCCGAGAACTGCATCGATACGGCCCTTCCGGGCTTGTCGGGGAAGCGTTGGTTGAAGGGCGTTGGGATCTATGGTGCCAACGCCAGCGGCAAGTCGACAGTCCTGGACGCTCTGCGTGCGATTAGTCATCTGGCCCTGTCATCTGCCAGTGTGACGGACGCGAAGGAGCCCGTTCGACACATCGAGCCTTTCGGGTTGTGTCCCGATGGCCCTACGCCTCCGACGGCTTTCGGACTGGTCTTCGTGGCGGATGGTGTTCGCTACGAGTACCGGGTGGCCGCGACGCGCGAACGGATTTGGCATGAGTCTCTCCGGGCATTTCCTGACGCACGGGAACAGGTCTGGTATTCACGGGACTGGGATCCCGACGCGTCGGCGTACGAGTGGACACCTGAACGTCCAACCGGGTTTCGCCGGGATACCCAGCTTGAAGGATACACCCTGCGCAACATGCTCTTCCTATCCAAGGCTGTGGCGAACAACCGCGAGGAATTGCAGCCGGTCTACGACTGGTTTAAAGAGCGGTTGCGCTTCCTGGATCTGGCTGCGCACCGTCGGATCTCTCATAGCTTTACGCTCAATCAGTTGAAGGAACAGGCAGAACATGCCCAACAGATTGTGGCTCTGCTGCGTCATGCTGACATCGGGGTAAATGGCGCCGGTGCGATTGAGAATCCACCCGACGACGAAACCCTTGAAAAGTATATCAACGGAGCCCCAGAGGAGATGCGCAATCAATTAAGGAATAGGAAATGGCTCACGCCCGAGCTAACGCATCAAGGCGTTGGCTCTTCCTCCGTTCGTATGCCGTGGCCGACGGAGTCGGCGGGAACTCAACGACTTTTCGCTCTGGCAGGTCCTTGGCTTGATATCTTGCACAAGGGGTTGGTGGTTTGTGTAGATGAGTTGGAGACCAGCATGCATCCGTTGATGGTGCGAGAGCTTCTGAGGCTTTTTATGTGTCCCAAGGCAAACGCCAAGGGGGCACAGCTTCTCTTTACCACGCACAACCCTCTGCTGCTCGATACCACGCTGATCCGGCGCGACCAGGTTTGGTTTACCGACAAGGACGATGAAGGTGCGGCACATCTGTATCCTCTGACCGACTACAGCCCGCGTAAGGGGGAATCGCTCGTGCGCGGCTACCTGTCGGGCCGATACGGTGCGGTGCCCTTCATTCCCACTGGTCTGCTTGGGAATACGCCCGCGGCTGAGACCGCGAGCGAGAACACGAGGGGCTCTCATGAGTGACGAATGCGGATATGTTCCTGATTGGTGGAAGGCGCCCAAAGCAGCGAGTCTTGAACGTAAGAAGCACGCGACGCAGGCGGGTGCGACAACCAAGCCTGGCGACACCTTTCTGATCGTAACCGAGGGAACCGTCACCGAACCGGTCTATTTCGAATTCCTGCTACAGGATCTCCAGTTGTATGCCGTTCATGTGATGGTCGTGCCCGGACGAGCCTCTGACCCTCGCCACGTCATCGCGACCGCCGCAGAGAAGGTCAAGGTCCACCAGTGGAGACGCAAAAAGGGACTGCTATCGGTAACAGAGCCGCAGAAATTCGATCATGTGTGGGCCGTGATCGACACGGATGTTGCAGTGCGGTTGGGGTACTGGAACGAGGTGAAGCAACTCGCCTCCTTAAAGAAGGTGAAGTTGGCGCATTCGGCTCCGTGCTTTGAGTACTGGCTCTTGCTTCATTTGCGGGACACCACGCGTGGCGATTTGGTGAATGGGACTGCGGCAAAGCGTGCGGTCAGGGAGGAACTTGGGCGGGACTACTCGACCAACGAAGAGACGGCACGTGAGGCGATGCCACTTTTCATCCCACATTGGCCCAAGGCGGTCAAGCATGCGGAACGGGTACGCCGATATCATCAGGACGGGGGCACGCCCGCCCCGGCGAACCCATCGACCGAAGTTGACGTGCTGGTTTCCGCGCTTAACGATTCAGCCCCAGAACATGCAAAGAAGACGATTTGATGAGGAACGGGCTGTGTGGGAGATGACTCTGTAGCTGTTGTGAAGCAGTGGAACTCCCCGCAGTGATGGACGACATTTTCAGACATGGCCTAATTCGCGAGGAACGGAGCATGAAAGACCGGTAATAGCATGACAGCACTACCTGGCGGCGCAGCAGACAAACTTGGTAATCGGTACGAGCTCTGGTGGACAGTAGTAGAGCTGGTACGGATGCTGCATGGTCAATCGGAGAGCATGCGAATCGAAGATCCGGGTGTTGTTAAAGCCGAGTTTGTCGTTTCCAGTGGGGGACGGCGCACCCTTCACCAGGCCAAACGGAGCAATCCGAATGGCAAATGGACTCTGGCGAACTTGGGATCCGCCGATTCGCAACTTCTCCAAGCCATTTTCGATCAGCTTGTCGGCAATGATGCGCGCTTTGTCTTTGTATCCGGGAGTCATGCCGAGGAATTGGATACGCTGACCAAAAGAGCAAGAAATTCGGAATCTCTGCCAGAGTTTGAATTTAGTTTCATAGGCGATGCTAAACACAAAACAGCGTTTGCGCAGCTTCGAGAGTATTGGAGGGCTACGGACAGCAACACTGCGTACGAGGTGTTGAGGCGGATCACGGTTCGAACGGCGTCTGAAGAGGAACTCAGGGAAAAAGTGGTTTGGTCACTTCCTTCGCTTTTTCTCGCCCATCCGGATGATGTCGCCGCCGCGCTGATTAGTATCGTGCAGGATGCTGTTCACAAGACTATTACTAGAAATGGCCTAATAGATAGCCTTGCCGAAAAGGGTTACGTACTTCGCAGCTTGCGGCATGTAAAGGATGCCGCTGCTTTGGTTGACACAAAGACCCATGAGTATCTGGTAAGTGTACGGCGTAAATTGATAGGAGGGACTCTGATCCCGCGTGAAGCGACGAAGAAGCTTCTTGAGCGCATAGGCTCGAAGGTCGCGAGCGAGACGGTATTCACGGGAAAGGCTGGATGTGGTAAGACCGGGTGTGTGATTGAGTTGGTTGATGAAGCACTGAGGCAGGACATGGCCGTTCTCGCCTTTCGACTTGATCTGTTGGATCCCGTGAAAAGCACGGTGGAGCTAGGGCGCGAGTTGGGATTGGAAGAGTCACCGGTGCTTGTCCTTGAAGGTGCTGCCGCAGGTCGGCCTGCATTGCTTGTCGTCGATCAGCTCGACGCCGTGAGTGTGGTATCAGGTCGCGGATCGGCATTTCTTGATGCTGTGCGTGGTTTGCTGGAAGAGGCGCAAGGCCTGCGGGCGCGTATCCAACTGCACGTTGTTGTGGTCTGTAGGCATTTTGACTGGGAGAACGATCCTAGTCTCCGCAGCATTGTGACGAAGCAGCATGCAAAGGTCGAAGTTGCTGAGTTGTCGATTGCCGAGACAACGGATGTTCTCACAGGGGCAGGGTTTCAGGTGAGGCTGTTTGAATCTCGCCAGATTGAACTTTTGCGCCTACCTCAGAACCTATCGTTGTTCCTTGAAGCAGGATTCGAGCCGGAAACTGCGCCACGGTTTAATACGGTTAAGGAACTGTTTGTCCGGTATCGGGCTGAGAAACGCGCTCGCGTGAACGAGCGGATACGTCCCGTCCCGGACCAGTGGGAAGAGGTCATTCGCTTGCTATGCGACCAGATGACGCAGACACAGCAGCTTTCTGTGATGCGTGAGGTGCTGGATCCGCATGAGCAGTATGCCGCATGCATGGCCTCGGATGGTGTTCTCACGTTGGATGGCCGTCGATACGGCTTCGGGCATGAGAGCTTCTTTGATTACTGTTTCGCGCGGGCGTTTGTTGTGCGCAAAGAATCGTTAGTTGAGTTCCTGATTAAATCTGTACAGCATCTGTTTAGACGGGCGCAGGTCAGGCAGGTGTTGGCGTATCTGCGAGACGACGACAGGGATCGCTACTGCCTTGAGCTGCGCGCGCTTCTTTCAGACAAGCGGGTTCGTCCGCACCTCAAGGAGTTGTCCCTGGCTCTGGTTGCGGCTGTACCGGATCCAGGGGAAGATGAGTGGGAAATCCTTGAACCGTGGGTTCAGTCTGAGTTAGCTACAATTGAGCGAGGTGAGAAAAACACAGACAGACTGGCATCCTTGGTGTGGCAGCATCTCTTCAGGGCTGACGGTTGGTTCACGTTCCTCGATGCGCATGGCCTTGTCGCGGGATGGCTCGCTTCCGATGTTAACACCCTCGCCAACATGGGGGTGCATTACTTGCGTTCCCATGCAGAACAGGTGCCCGACCGGGTGGCGGAGCTTCTTGAACCCTATTGCGGAGTTGGTGCAAAGTGGAACGACCGACTGCGGTACGTGATGCAATGGGCCGATCACGACAAGAGTCGACGGCTGTTTGAGTTGTTGTTGCGTTTGATCGACGACGGCACTCTGGATGAGGCTCGCGGACCGATTGCTGTTAACAGCACATTCTGGTGTATGTTCCACAGCATGGGCGAAACGCAGCCAGTCTGGGTTGGTGAGTTACTGGCGCACTGGATGCGGAGGCGAAGAGTTCTGATCGGTTCAATGCCGGATGAGGACGGTAGTATACCGTGGGGAAAGTTATTCAATCACGATAATTTTGGATGCGACGTGATATCCCAAGCGGCTGAAGGTGCACCTTTTGCATTTGTTACGCATGTCATGCCCGTGGTTCTTGATCTCTCAGCAGAAGCGACTCTTGTGGAGGACTCCGACCATCCTCGGAGGGACAGCATTTGGCCCTTCCTCATGAAAACCGAACACGAGTCGGTAGATTCAGCCGTGATCACCGCACTTGCGTATGCGCTGAGAAGATGCGCGGAAGACCCCGGTACGGATTTGTCAGCCGTGCTCCGCAGTCTGCGATCTCAGAAAACGTTCATAGCCAACGTACTGCTTCTTGTTCTGTACACTCACGGACCTGATCGGTTTGCGGATGAAGCCGCCAAGCTGCTATGCGAGGAGCCGTGGAGGTTTCACTGCGGGTATACAGACAGTCCATACTGGATCTCGATGGAGTTGATCCGTGCCATTGTCCCGCATTGCATCGAAGAAACGCGAAGTCGGCTAGAGTCGGTTGTTCTTGCGTACGCACCCGAGTTCGAGCGGAGCGCTGAGGGGCGCGGGTCTTTCGGACGAACTCGGTTCTCGTTTCTCTCTTGCTTCGAACGAGTGCAGCTGAGTTCATTGGCGCAGACCCGTTTAGGTGAGCTGGAACGTAAATTTGGAGAGCCGGAATCCGGGCCAGAGGGAATGCAGTCTTTTTTTGTTGGGTCGCCAATCAAGAAAGAAGCGGCAGAGCAGATGACCGATGCGCAGTGGCTACGGGCCATTGCGAAGTATGATACTGAAGACAGGCCTGATCGCTGGAAGTCGCCCGAGAAGGGTGGGGCCATGCATTTGGCCGCAATGCTTGGCGACTTCACCAAGTCGGAACCGGAAAGGTTCGCCCGGCTTTGTTTACGGCTGCCTGCCACGACGAATTCCGTTTACTTCGCGCGTGTGCTTGATGGGTTGAAAGAGGCAGAGGCGATCACGACGTTGAAGCTTGATGTTTGCAGAAAGGTCTTTTCGGAACGGCGAGAGGAGTGCGGCAAGCCATTGGCCGATCTCCTAGGAAGTGTGGAAGATACACTGCCGGATGATGCGGTTGATATATTGAACTGGCTCGCTACAGAGCACCCAGATCCTCTGGTATCGGTCACCGGTGATGGCGACGGTGAACTCGATAATTCTGGACACAGTGACAAATACACACGGGGGATCAACTCTGTTCGTGGGCGCGCGGCCGAGGCGATATTTAAATTGGTTTGGCGAGACGCTGGTTACATCGAGCGGTTCCGCAATGCGATCGAACATCTCGCGGATGACAGAAGTGTAGCCGTGCGGTCGTGCGTTGCTTCGCTTGTATACGCACTGACCTCGCACGATTATTCTTGGGCACTGACTTTGTTCGGCAATCTTGTAAGAGTTGATGAACGAATATTGCAGGCACCTCGCGTGGATCAGTTCCTGCACTATGGCGTCCGCCATCACTTCGCGGATGTTCGTGATTTTGTCTCGCTTATGTTACGCTCCGATGAGGCAAAAGTTGCCGAAGTCGGGGCACGTCTCGCCGCACTGGCTGTTCTCTATGCTAATCCCGCTGAGGGGCTTGTTGCCGAGGCTCTTCAAGGGGGAGCCGCACAGCGTCTTGGAATCGTGCAGGTGGCCGCACAAAACATTGCTGCTGACGATTGTCGGCAATGGTGTGAAGAGCAGCTTTTGCTGCTCTTTGATGACCCTGATGTCGCAGTGCGAAGGGAAGCAGGGACCTGTTTCCAGCAATTGATCGATAGCCCGCTTGAATCATACGAACGGCTCATTCAGGCATTCTGTGATAGTGCAGCGTATGCGGATGACTCATACGCGATTTTACATTTACTAGAGAAGTCTGCGCACCGCCTGCCTGGGCTTACATGCGGTGTCGGCGAGAAGTTTCTCGATCGCTTCACTGACGAAGCCAAAGATATCAGTACGCACCGTGCAGCGGAAATCCATACTGTTGCGGCTCTTATATTCCGAACCTATCAGCAGCACCAGAGTGACGCATGGGCTTCGCGCTGTCTCGATTTGATTGACCGCATGTGCATCGAAGGGATTACAGATGTGCGAAAGGGGTTGAGTTTATTTGACCGATAATAGCACTTTATGGGTGGGTGGCAGACCGCG
This sequence comes from bacterium, assembly GCA_020048935.1. Lineage (GTDB taxonomy): Bacteria > Verrucomicrobiota > Kiritimatiellia > UBA8416 > UBA8416 > UBA8416. The sequence goes on from JAIFLS010000132.1 coordinate 7,910, forward strand.
AAAATAGAAAATGGATGGTCCAGATATTGCCGGGCGTTGCTCTCATCAAGGACTATATGATTTTCAAAATCAACCCAAAGAAGCTTGCAAGCCGAGTCAAGCTTGATATCTCGCAAGGCGATAACTTGCTTCATGTTTGGGCACGATCACCACGAGGAGATGTCGGGTATATCCGGGGAAGCATCTCCAAGGATTGGCTCTGCCTTTGTGATTTAAAGGTTTATGACGATGCCTATGTGAGTTATCCATTTGCCAACAATTTATTGGTCGATCTTTTTGGCCCGTACAAGAAGTTGAATTTCCGGGGATTGGGCATCGGGTCGCGGTTGTTACGTGCGTTCATTGATGCGGCTAGAAAGCTCGGGATCCGTGAGATCTGGGGATCAGTTCAAGACGGTGATACGAAGCAAACCCCGCACTTACTTGACTTCTATAAAAAGCACGGATTCTCGATTACAGAGCCGGATGATGAATGCATGGATATCGCAAAATGGAAAATCGTGATGAAATTGCCCTGAGGTTGACAATTCCCCGGCATAAATTACAGCGAAGCGCGAGGAAGAAATGGATAATGGCGAGACTCAAGAGACGATATTTCTGCGTAGCTATAAAGATGCTATCATGCACTTCAATATGCTGGAACGAAATATGGCATACTGCCTCAGGGCGGCTAGCGAACGCACTGGAGCCGATGGAGACATCGCTAGGATATTGGAATTCCCTTACGATAAGAAACTAAGGAAAATCAAAGCGCTTATCAGCAAGTCCGGGTTTGATGCACAGTATGAGTCTTTTCTGGCGTTGGCAGAACAGTGCCGGCTTTTCCGTAATAGGCTTGTTCATGGACATTGGGAGTTTGTTGAGTTCCTGGAAGCGCCAATCCGATATCATGTGCCTACGCCATTCGAGGAAAACGGCAATATGACGCTCGAGCGTTTCGCGGCTCAGGTCGTGATTTTCATGGATGCGAATTCGCTATTCTCCAAGCTTCGGATTTCAAACCCGATCGAGTGGGGCGGGGCCAATACAGACTGAAGACGTTTGTTAAGCAGTGGAAAACGGTGACGTTCTAGGTAAGTAACTATGTTGTAGGCAATAGTGATGTAATTGACACCACTCCAAGCCAGGGGTAACTGAGCGCGAAAATAGAAAGTAGCCTAAACGTTCGGGGAACGAGCATCGCCATTCTTCACATGCCTGCGGGGACAGGCCATTAATCTCGCGTCCTTGTCCACATGCACGAGGATATTATCCGAGCCGTTCCGACCGGTCACCTCGGCGGCGGTCCACCCCATGATGCGTTGCGCCGATTTGCTCCAGAAGACGATTCTGCGGTCGATGTCCGTGATATAGGCCCCGCATGGAAGGGTATCCAGGATGGCGGCTCGATGTCATTTGCTCAGGAGCGCCATCGTGGCTTTGTCCAGGACATCAACCTTGCGCCCGGTTTCCATTGCCTTGACGGTTGCGAAGACCATGGCGACACTGCGGATGTTGTCACGGGCGTCTGTGTTGGGGCGCTTGCCCTTCTTGACGCACCGCATGAACTCATCGAGAATATAATTCTGTGCGCCCAGGGGTGGTGGCGTGTGGGAAACGATCTCAATCTTCTCAACCTTGTAAAGATCCGGCACTTGGTAAACCCTGATTTCGCCGTTCATGTACGTAACGGTTCCCTTTTCGCATTCAATCTGCCAGTTGCAGTTCCAGTCGCAGAACGACCCCTTGGCGCACCAGCTGGCATTGTAAAGAACATGTGCGCCATTATTCATCTCGAAGAGCGCCGTGCTGGAGCATTCGCCCTTGTAGTTCGACCACGGTGGATTCCATGCGGAGCCCGAGACTTTCACGGCATCCAGTCCGGTAACGAATCGGATCAGGTCGAAATGATGGATGGACATGTCGATGATGACTGGATACGGCATATCATGCCTGAACCCGCCGCCGAAATTGACCCCCATGAAGAAATCCATCTTGATCTGTCCGATTTTGCCGAGTTTCCCTGATTTCACGATGTCCGCCATCGTCCACATCGCGGCGGCATACCGGTAATTCTGGGACACGCTGTAGATGCGCTTGGTTTCAATGGCTGTTTTCAGCATCGCTTTGCACGATTCCATGCTGTCGGCCATGGGTTTCTCGCTGATGACATGCAACCCGGCCTTCATTGCCGTGATCACATCGTGCTTATGAAACGCCGGCGGGGTGGACGACACCACCGCATCCGCCTTGACGTTCTTCAGGGCGATCTCAAGGGACTTGAAGCAGATATCCTTGCTGTATCCGGTTCGCTCGCAGGCTTTCTGGAGTGACGCCTCGTTAACGTCTACCATGGCAACGACTTCTGCGTCCTTGTT
>JAIFLS010000169.1 GCA_020048935.1 bacterium
TACGGTGATCGCATCATCATGGAGAATGTCAGCTTCACCCTGCCGCCGGGCGGCATTGTCGGCGTGATCGGCGGCAACGGTTCCGGCAAGACCACGCTCTTCCGCATGATTACCGGCGAGGAGGCCCCCACGGCGGGCTCGCTGGTGATCGGGGCCAGCGTGGATATCGCCTACGTCAGCCAGTTGCGCGACGACCTCTCGCCGACTCATAACGTATGGGAGGAAATCAGTGGCGGTGTGGAAACGATCGAGGTCGGCGGCAAGCTGATGAACAGCCGGGCCTACTGCTCGCGTTTCAATTTCCGCGGGGCGGACCAGCAGCAGAAGGTGGGGGTGCTCTCCGGCGGCGAACGCAACCGTGTGCACCTGGCGAAGCTGCTCAAGAGCGGTGGCAACCTGCTGCTGCTGGACGAGCCGTCGAACGATCTGGATATCAACACGCTGCGCTCGCTCGAGGACGGCCTGATTAACTTCGGCGGCTGTGCGGTGGTGATCAGTCATGACCGCTGGTTCCTGGACCGGATCGCGACGCACATCCTGGCCTTCGAAGGCGATAGCGAGGTCCTCTGGTTCGAGGGCAATTACCAGGCGTTCTGCGATTGGCGCCGCCGCGAGAAGGGCGATGACTGGCAGCCGCACCGGGTGCGTTACCGGCCTGTGCGTCCGGTGTAGGGAATATGCGATCGATAAAGCGGGGCGTATAAGGGGCTCGGTCCCACCGGCCTTGTGCCGGTGGTGAAGGAAGTTGAGAGGGGAACCGGTGAACGAGAACGGCGACGAGATCGGATTACGAGTAAAGGCATTCAATCGTTCACCGTTCTCGTCGCCGTTCTCGTTAACCGAAAAGTGTGACAAAAAGACCAAGTTTTAGGTAAGGGGAGTTTGATCATGGATATGAAACTGATGTTCCTGGGCGGGGCGGAGAATGTGACGGGATCGAGCCATCTGCTGGAGGCCAACGGGCAGCGGATCCTGGTCGATTGCGGTTTCTACCAGGAGCGTGCGTTGTTGCACCGCAACTGGGAACCTTTCGCCGTGCCGCCCGCCAGCATCGATGCCGTGGTGCTGACCCATGCCCATCTCGATCATTGCGGCCTGCTGCCGAAGCTCGTCAAGGAGGGTTTCTCGGGGCCGGTGTACGCTACCGAAGCCTCTGCCGATATCGCCGAAATCGTGATGCGCGATGCCGCCAAGATCCAGGCTGAGGATGCCGCGTACAAGAAAAGCCGCCATGAGCGCGAGGGGCGGGAAAGCCCGTTCGGCTACGAGCCGCTTTTCACGACGGAGGATGTCGAGCGCGTGTTGCCTCTCCTGCAGCGTGTGCGTTATGGCAAGGTGCAGAAGATCGGTCCCGGGCTGAATCTGACGCTCAATAACGCGGGGCATATCCTCGGGTCCGCCTCGGTGTTGCTGGAGGCGATGCGGCACGGCACCTCTAAACGGGTGCTCTTCTCGGGCGATATCGGGCGTCCCGGCACGCCGATCCTGCGCGATTCCGTCCAGACCGAGGAGGTGGCCGACTACGTGTGTATCGAATCCACCTACGGCGACCGCGTGCACAAGCAGTCCGGCAGCATCTCGGACACCCTGATCCGCGTGGTGAAAGCGGCGGTCAAGGCAGGCGGCAATATCGTGATTCCCAGCTTTGCCATCGAGCGTACCCAGGAACTGCTGTACCGGCTGGGCGGGTTGCTCGCGAAGAACCTGATCCCCGAGATCCCGGTCTTTGTGGACAGTCCGATGGCCTTGAAGGTGACCGAGGTGTTCAAGCGTCATCCTGAGCTGTTTGATGCCGCGACCATGGATCGGATTGAACGCGGCGAGCATCCATGCGATTTCAAGGGGTTGCGGCTGACGCGGACGGTGGAGGAATCCAAGGCCATCAACAAGCGCAGCGGCACATCGATCATCATCGCGGGATCGGGCATGTGTACCGGCGGGCGTATCAAGCACCACCTGGCGAACAACCTCGGGCGGCCCGAGAGCACGATCCTGTTCGTCGGCTACCAGGCCGAAGGGACGCTGGGACGCCAGCTTCTGGAAGGGGCGCACCGGGTCCGGTTGTTCGGGGAGATGCACGATGTGGTGGCCCGCCTGGAGAAGGTCAATGGCATGAGCGCGCACGCGGACCGCGACGAGTTGCTCGCTTGGCTGCGGGCATTGAAGACGCCGCCGTCGGAAGTGTTCGTGATCCATGGCGAGAAAAAGGCGTCCGCGGCGTTTGCCCAGACGGTCCAGCGTGAGCTGGGATGGAAGAGCAGCGTGGCTACCTACCAGCGGGAGGTTGTGCTGGCGTGAGCGGCGGGTGGTTTTTGCGGGCTTGCCGACGGGGTTGAATTCGTGCATAGTGAACAGGATTTGACAGCGACAGTCTGAACGTGTTTTCGGGATCGGGTGATGAGCGAAACAAGCGATAAGAAGCAAAGCGGTGAGCCAGAGTGCATGCTGCGGTTCGAGAACGTCCGCAAGGCGTTCGGGCCGGCGCAGGTGCTGGACGGGCTGTCGTTTGATATCCGCCAGGGTGAGATCTTCGTGATCCTCGGTCCTTCGGGAACGGGCAAGAGCGTCACGCTCAAGCACATGGTTCGTCTACTGACGCCCGATGAAGGCAACATCTATGTTCGTGGCGATTGTGTAAATGCTGCGGCTGGGCATGATCTCGAGCGGATTCGCGAGCGTTTCGGCTATCTTTTCCAAGGCGGGGCGCTGCTGGCCTGGATGAGCGTGGGGGAGAATATCGCCCTGCCGCTGCGGGAGCGCACCAAGATGACCGAAGCCGAGATCAAGGCGCGTGTGGCCGAAGTGCTCGAGATGGTCGAGATGGGCGGGGATGGCGATAAACGCCCCTCGGAAATCTCGGGGGGTATGAGGAAACGCGCAGGGCTGGCCAGGGCGATCGTGACCAGTCCGGAGATCGTCCTCTACGACGAACCGACATCGGGGCTTGACCCTGTAACCTCACGCACGATCGATGCACTGATTGCCCGGTTACGCGACGAGCTGAACATCACCAGCGTAGTAGTCACGCATGACCTGCACAGCGCGTTGACAATCGCCAGCCGTATTGCCATGCTGCAAGGAGGCAAGATTATCGAGATATCAACACCGGAAGCGTTTATCCGATCGGAACATCCCGAGGTAAAGCGTTTCCTGGAGTCGCAGTTCATTACGACAAACGGGGTATGGGAGGACGCGGATAAATGAAGAAGGATTGGCGCGAACGGGAATTGACCATGGAGGTCATGGTCGGGGCTTTCCTGGTCATGGTATTTCTGGGATTGGGCTACTTCACGATCATCCTGTCGAAAGAGGCGCTTTTCCGGAAGACATCGGAGATGCAGGTGACGTTTTCGGACGTTATGGGCCTGCGGGTCGGCGACAATGTCGTGGTCCGGGGTATGCCGATCGGGAAGGTCAAGACGCTGGAGCTTCAGGAGTCAGGCAAGAATTGCGCAGGTGTTTGCACGACGCTGTCGCTGGACAAGCCGCTGGAGATGCATGACGGGTACAGCGTCACGATCGTGACCACATCGATCCTGGGCGGGCGGCAGCTAGAGATCGATACCGGGCCTGGCGAGGCGCCGGTGATTAAACTGGATCGTTATCGTGGCGAGAAGCCGTATGACCTGATGGGGGATGCTGCCCAGATCGTCAATGCCGCGCGGGTGGAGATCATTGAAGGAAAGGTGTTCGAGAAGGTACGGAACGTAGTGGATCAGGTTGACCAGGTCGTGACACGGGTCAATTCCGGGCAGGGCTTGCTTGGCAAGGTGCTGTCCGATGACGAGACTGTCTACCGTGACGTGCAGGCCAGCGCGGCATCCCTGCGCGAGATCATGCAGCGGTTGCAAAAGGGAGAGGGCTTGCTTGGCAAGGTGCTGTCCGATGACGAGACGATCTACCGCGACCTGCAGGCAAGCGCGGCTTCCCTGCGCGACATCATGCAGCGCTTGCAGGCTGGGGAAGGGGCGATTGGCAAGCTGCTTTCGGGGGACTCGACAATCTACAACGATCTGGCGGCGACGATTGAATCGGCCCGGCAGGTCGCCGAGCGGTTGAACCGCGGGGAGGGGACGCTGGGACGGCTTCTCACGGATGATACCCTGTATAATGAGCTTGAGTCCACGGTAGGCGAGGTGCGTGCGGCAGTCGATGACTTCCGTGAGACGGCCCCGGTAACGACGTTCTCCAGCATTTTCTTTGGTGCGTTCTAATGATCGAGAAGAAAGCCATCATACGGAATGCGCAGGGGATCCATTGCCGGCCGTCGGCCATGATCATCCGCTTCGTCAACAGCTACGAGGGGGACATCCTGGTGCGCACCGGTCGAGGCGAGACCAAGCTGCGCTCGATCCTGGAGTTGATGTCGCTGGAACTGTATCCGGGTTCGGAAGTGAACATCCAGGTCAGCGGACCGGACGAGGCCGAATTCTGCCACGACCTGGTCGCCCTCTTCGAGACGCACTTCGATTTCCCTCCGATCGGGTAGATGCGTATGTAGGACAGGCACCCCTGCCTGTCCGTTCACGCATAATTCCTGCCGCAAGATGCGTATGCCCGGTAGGTTTCTGCCACAAAAAAGCACATAAGTCACAAAATGGATGTCGTCAGCAGCCGCATCTGATGACAGGGCAAAATGCAGAATGGCGAGATGACCCATAAGCCTGAAGACTTGATGCCCCGGAAAAGCTTGTCAGAGCCGGTGTGGTGAAGTAGGTTTTACGACATCGCGCGGAGTTTGTGGACAGGAGGCATGATATGGCGCAGACAGCATTGAAAATGGATGAACGCTACACCTGGGATGATTACCGGACGTGGCCGGAAGGCGAACGCTGGGAATTGATCGACGGTGTTGCGTATGCGATGGCACCGAGCCCCGTGTCGGAGCATCAGGATATTTCCAGCGAATTGCATAGCCGTATGCATCCCTTTTTCAAGGGGAAAAAGGGTAAGCTTTTTGCCGCCCCGATGGATGTTCATCTATCGGAAGAAGACATTGTGCAGCCCGATCTCATGGTTGTTTGTGATCCGTCACAGATACGCCGGCACATTGAAGGACCGCCCGCGCTGGTGGTAGAGATTGCCTCGCCCGGCAGTGCCCGGCATGACCGGGTCGTGAAAACCGAGCTGTACGCCAGATTCGGGATCAAGGAGTACTGGATCGTGACCCCGTTCCCCAGCATGGTGGAGATTCTCTGGCTGCAGGGCGAACGCTACGTCTTCTGGAAGGGGTTTAGTCACGAGGATGTGCTGACCAGCCCCGGATTCCCAGACCTGCGGATCGAGCTGGCAGAGGTCTTTGAATTGGCGCTGCAGCAACACGCCGGCGAGCTGACCCTCGCCAAGGAAGGTCCCGCCCACTACAAGACATGCTGACACGGCAAAGCGGCCCCCGGCGGCGAGAGCGAATGATTGACACTGAACAGGGGCTGCGCTACCTTGGCGTCACTTTCTGGAACAAGGGTGAACTGGTGCTGCAACCCGGCAACGGGGAACGGTTTGGAAAACGGATTGAGAGCAGATCGGATCGGGAAGATAATGGGCAAATGAAGAATGGCGGACCTCCAAAGCCATTGAGTCGATTCCGTATTCTTTATGCAAATATTGTCGTAGAAAGAACCAATATGCTTGGCAGCCTGAAAGACAATCGTCCGAAGCGCGGATCGGTAGGTGAGTTTCTACGATCTCATATCAACCCCGAGACTAATCTCTCGTTCGTTTCGGCCTACTTTACCGTCAGTGCCTACGATGCGCTGAAGCCCGAACTCGAATCCGCCGAGAACCTCCGCTTTCTCTTTGGAGAACCGTCCTTCATTTCGGAGATTGATTCCGACAAGCACGCCAAGAAGAACTTTCGCCTAACTGAGGACGGGCTCGAACTCGCTCATTCACTCGCGCAGCGTCCCGCCGCAAAGGCGTGTGCGGCATGGATCAATAGGATGGTCGAAATCCGGTCTATCAGGCAATCCGGTTTTCTCCATGGCAAGGCATACCACATTCAAAATGGCAACGCATCCAGCGCCATTCTTGGAAGCTCGAATTTCACAGTTCCGGGGTTAGGTCTCCGCCATTCCGGTAACAATATCGAGCTCAACCTTGTCATCGATTCCGACCGGGACCGCAAGGATCTGCTCGACTGGTTTGAGGAAGTGTGGAGTGACGACGGGCTCACCAAGGACGTGAAAGCCGATGTGCTTCGATACCTGGAGCGTCTCTATGCGAATCATCCCCCGGAATTCATCTACTACCTCACCCTCTATCATATTTTCCGTGAGGAACTCGAAGGTGCAGGCGATGTCGACGACACTCTCAAGCGAACAACGCTCCTTGAGTCCAAGGTCTGGAACATGCTCTTCTCGTTCCAGAAGGACGGTGTCAAAGGCGCAATCAACAAGATTCTTGCCTATAATGGCTGTATCCTGGCCGACAGCGTTGGACTCGGGAAAACCTTTGAAGCGCTTGCGGTCATCAAGTACTTTGAACTCCGGAACGAACGTGTTCTTGTGCTCTGCCCTAAGAAGCTGAAACAGAACTGGACGGTTTACGGAGCAAACAGCCGCCTCAATCCCCTTCTCGGCGACGGGTTCGGATATGATGTACTCTCCCATACGGATCTTTCGCGGGAAGGCGGGCTATCCGGCGACATCGATCTCGCCAACCTGAACTGGGGTAACTACGGTCTTATCGTCATCGACGAATCCCATAACTTCAGAAACAACGCCGTCGGCAAGGAAAAGGACGACGGTTCCCGGCGGAGGAGCCGCTACGAGCGCTTGATGGAGGATGTCATCCAGTCGGGCTTGAAAACCAAAGTGCTACTGCTTTCCGCCACACCGGTCAACAACCAGATTGCCGACATCCGTAATCAGATATCGCTGATTGCGGGAGGTGATGTTGCCCGCTCCGAGAATCCCGCGCACGATAGCGCATTCAAGGTGAATCTCGGCGTTCCCAGCGTCAAGGAAACCACCCGCCAGGCGCAGAGCAAATTCACCACATGGACTAAGAAGCCGCCCGCGGAGCGCAAGACCCGCGACCTCATCAACCAACTCGGAAGCGACTTCTTCAAGCTGCTCGATGGCCTTTCCATCGCGCGATCACGAGCCCAGATCAAGCGCTACTATGCAAAAGAACTCGCCACCCTCGGCGGCTTTCCCGACAGAGCCAAACCCCAGGCTGAATACCCGGAGATCGATGCCGAGGGAAAATTCCTCACCTTCCAGCAGCTCGATGCCAAAATCAGCAGTCTCACCCTGAGCCTCTACCACCCGAGTTCCTACCTCCGCAAGGATCTGCCGCAGTCGGTTCTCGATGAATATGCCCAACGGATTGGCAACTTCACACAGGAAGGCCGGGAGCGCATCCTCATTTCCATGATGAAGGTGAACTTTCTCAAGCGTCTCGAAAGCTCCATTGATTCCTTCCGCCTCACCCTCGGTCGCACCATCCAGAAGATCGACGACCTGAAGGCGAAAATCGGCAGCTTCCAGGAAACCAAGAATCAGAACCCTACCTTTGACTTCGCCAATCTCAGCGACGAGGACTTCGATGATCTCGATGTCGATCCGGAAGATCTCAAGATCGGCGGAAAGCACAAGATCAACCTCGAACACCTCAATCTCCCCGACTGGAAACTCGCCGTCAGCCAGGATCGCGACCAGTTGCAATACCTGCTGGATCACGCCGCGCCGATCCATCCGGCCCGCGATGCCAAGCTTCTTCGGCTACGCTCCCTGGTTGAGTACAAGCTCGACCACCCCTCGACGAACCGGGAAGGCGAGCCAATCCGCAAAATCATCATCTTCACCGCATTCGCGGATACGGCGCAGTATCTCTGGAAACACCTCGCCGAGCCGTTGCATAAGTCACGCGGCACCCATGCCGCCCTGATTTCAGGAGGCGGGGCAAACCGTACCTCGCTGGGTAAATCCGACTTCGAGCACATCCTTACCAACTTCGCCCCCCGTGCCAAAGGACGCGACCGCCAGCCGGAACTCCCGCAGGCCGAGGAAATCGATCTTCTCATCGCCACGGACTGCATCTCGGAGGGTCAGAACCTCCAGGATTGCGACTATCTCATCAACTACGATATCCACTGGAATCCTGTCCGTATTATCCAGCGCTTCGGCCGCATCGACCGGATCGGTTCCCGCAATGTAAGCGTTTCCCTCGTCAACTTCTGGCCCACCAAAGACCTCGACGCCTATCTCAACGTCAAACACCGCGTCGAAGCCCGCATGGCCCTGGTCGACCTCACCGCCTCGGGCGAGGACAACCTCCTCAACGCCGAACAGTTCGAGGACCTTATCGCCTCCGATCTCCACTACCGGAATAATCAGCTCAAACGCCTGCAGAACGAGATTCTCGACCTCGAGGATCTCGACGAGGATTCCATCTCTCTCGCCGATTTCTCCCTTGCCGACTTCCGGCTCGATCTCCTCCGCTTCCTCGAAGCCCACCGCGAGGAATTGGAATCCTCCCCGCTCGGACTCTATGCCGTCGTGCCGCCCGACCCCCAGCTCCCTGCCACCCAGCCGGGCATCCTCTTCTGTTTCCGTCAACGCGATGACCGCCGCCCCACCGAGGTCAACCCCCTCGCGCCGCACTTCCTCGTCTACGTGCTCGACGACGGCAATGTACGCCTAACCTTCGCCCAGCCCAAGCAGTCGCTGGAAATATTCCGGACGCTTGCCTCCGGCCAGTCGACACCGCTCAACCACCTCTGCGATATCTTCGACAACCGCACCGGCAACGGCACCAGCATGGCGCACGAGAACCATCTACTCGAACGCGCCGTTGAATCCATCAAAGCCACCTTCGGCAAACGCGCTGCCGCCGCCTTGTTCTCCGGGCGCGATGGCAAACTGCCATCCGTGCAGGATACGCCATCCTCCAGTACCGATCTCGAACTCGTCACCTGGCTCGTGATCATGGGAGGCAAGGAGTGAGTTCACGCATTTTCATCAGTAGCGTCCAAAAAGAGTTCAAGGTGGAGCGAACCGCCCTTGCCCGGTATATTGCGGATGACCCGCTACTCGGGAAACACTTTGAAACCTTTGTTTTCGAACGGGATGTCCCGGCCAAGGACCAGCGCCCGGATGCGATCTACCTGGAGGAACTAGCCCGTTGCGACCTCTACATCGGGCTGTTTGGCAACGAATACGGCTGGGAAAACAGTGACGGCCTGTCGCCGACCCATTTGGAATTCAACAAGGCTGCCGAACTACGCATTCCCCGGTTGATTTACGTCAAAGGGCAGGACGATCAGAACAAGCACCCGAAGATGCGCAACCTGATTCACGCTACTGGGAACGAAATCATACGTCGACGCTTCGAGTCCTACGACGATTTACGCGCCAATGTCTACGCCAGCCTCGTAAGTCATCTGGAATCCACCGGCGTCCTGCATCAGTTGCCGTGGGATGCAACGCCCGCGAGAGGGGCGACGCTCGGCGATTTGGATGCAAAAGCCATAGCGAAATTCGTCCGGGGTGCCCGCAAATGGCGCAACTTCCCGCTGGCCGAGGATGCATCCCCATCCGAAGTGTTGGACAAGCTCAATTTGCTCGATGGAGAAGCGCCCACCCAGGGTGCCATTCTGCTCTTCGGACGCGAGCCGCAGCGTTTCCTGCCCGCTTCCCTTGTCAAGTGCGCACATTTTCATGGTACGGCCGTCGCCAAGCCCATCCCCGCCCATTTGGATGTCAGGGGCACCGCGTTCGACCTGGTCAACGGTGCTGTCGATTTCGTGCTTTCAAAAATCAACGTCAGCGTGGGCACCCGCGAGCAAAGTAGCCAAGCGCCCGTCGAGTATGAAATTCCACGTGAAGTCATCCAGGAGGCCATCGTCAATGCCGTGGCCCATCGCGACTACACCAGCAATGCCAGTGTTCAGGTTTCCCTGTTTGCCGACCGCCTGGAGATCTGGAACCCCGGCAATCTGCCACCCGCCCTGACCCTTGAGCTACTGCGGCATGAACACCGTTCCTTCCCCCGCAATTTGCTCTTTGCCGAAGCGCTCTATCTTGTCCGCTACATTGAGCGCTACGGTACCGGAACAGGCGACATGATCCGACTGTGCCGGGAGGCCGGCCTGCCCGAGCCCGATTTCCGGTTAACCGACGGTTTCGTCACGATTATTCAACGCCCCGCCCGAATGAAGACGGCAGAAGACACCCCGCAAGTCACCACGCAAGTCAGTGAGCAAGTCGGTGAGCAGGTCGCGGTGACCAAGTCGGGACCTAGTCGGGACCAAGTCACAGGGCAAGTCGACTCATCATCACCGCACAAGTCAGGGGTAGAGTCGGGGCCAGAGTCGGGGCCAGAGTCGGGGCCAGAGTCGGGGCCAGAGTCGATTCGGCAAAGAGTTCTTGTCTCGCTATTTCGCGAGCCGCTGGCAAAATCCGGTATCGCCGCTAAAATCGGACACAATAGCATTTCCAGAAAACTAAATGAGCGAGTCCGCGATCTGCTACAATCCGGCCTGATCGAGTACACCATCCCCGAAAAAACCACCAGTCGCCTCCAGAAATATCGCCTGACCGAAAAAGGCCGCGCCTTGCTTTCCAAATCCAAACCCTCATAATCCAACCTGTAGCCTGCAACCTTTAACCTGCAACCCTAAAAACCATGACCGACCACCGCTCAAAAATTGATGCCAGCCTGAAAGCCTTTGCCGCTGCCCCTGTGCGGCAGGCCGCCCTTGGCCTGCTTGGAACCCTGGG